>CANHTE010000165.1 GCA_947462945.1 Acetobacteraceae bacterium | reverse complement strand
GTATTTTGCCCTGGGCCGCGTCTGGTCATGGAAGGGGTCCTGCGGGTCGCTTCCGGGCGGCACCCAGATGATGGTCTCGCCCCGCGCGCGGGTGAGCAGGACGCGATAGGTGTTGCGGACGAAGTGGAATTCCTTGGTGTCGCGCTGCCAGGCATGCCCGGCAAAACGCCGTGCCTCCCAGCCATCCAGGCCGCGCACATAATCCCCACCCCAGGCGAGCCCGGCCACGTCCAGTTCCAAACCCTGGCAAGCGTATTCCGTGGCGGCGACTTCCAGCGCGTCGGAGGCGCGGATGTCAGGCCAGCGGCGGAGGAACCAATCGGGCACTTCCTTGGCATCCACCTCAGCGGCAAGCCCCTCGGCGCGCAGGCGCTTGGCGCCCGAACTGCGCAGCAGCCCCGCGCGCCGCTGGCCGCGTGCGAAGCCGCGCAGGCCCATGCGCATGGCATCGAGGCTTCGCGTCAGGAAGAAGGGAAATTCGGGGACGCTCTCGGCAATCCGGCAAGCCGCCGCAGCCTCGCCCGTCAGTACCGCGTCCACCCAGGCCGCCGACGCCTCGGTGCGCAAGCTGCGGATCGGCACGGTGAGGTCGAGGTCAGCTTCCTCCGTCAGCCAAGGGCGCGGCCCATCAGCCAGCAGCGGGCCGGCCATGGGGGCCGCCCAGGCTTGCCAGCCGAAACGTGGCACCACGCGGCCCCATTCGATCAGCCCGGCCTCACCCGTGTTGATCTCTTGCCCCTGTCCGATCAGCGCCACGATGACCGCCCAGCCGGGGCGGCGCCCCATGATTTCCAGCGTGTGGGCAGGTTCGCTCAAATGCAGCCTGGAGGGCCGGTTGCGGCTGCCGGCGCGGGCCTTGGCTTCATCCCAGGCCCGCTGCGCCTCGTCAAAGACGATCACGCGTTCCGGCGGCAGACGGCCCGGGAGTTCGACGCATTCCTCCAGGAAGCGATGGACGTTTTGCAGCCCCGCCTTCACCCGGCGCTCGGCCTCCTGCGTGTCGCATTCACCGCGCGCCACGGCATCACGCGCCAGCGCCGCGCGCAGCACCGCCACCAGCGGCGCATTGCCGGTGAGGAAGGCCGCGCCATGGCTTCGCGCCGCGCCAAACACGGTGTTGAGCCCACACAGGGTCTTGCCCGCGCCGGGCACGCCCGTCACGAAGACCACGATCCGCGCATCCTCCCGCTGGGCTGCTTCAATGGCGCGTGTGATCGCGGCTGTGGTGCGCGTCAGGCTGATGCGATCTGCCCCGGCGGCGGCAATGTCCCCCACCCCGTGGCGTGCATAGAGCATCGTCGCGGCCTCGACGATATGGGGAACCGGCCGATAGGCGGCGGCGAGCCAGGCCGCACCATCCAGCGCCTTGTTCGGCGCATGCGCCTGAACCCAGCCGATCACCCCGGCCAATTCAGTGTCCGTGCAATGCTGCGTGGGCAGCACCGCATCGAGAAACAAGCTCGGCTGCGGCGGACCCACGGGGGCCCCACCCGTGACCAGGATGGGCAGGATGGGATGCGCGCGACTGCCGGCGTGGAAGTCGCGCAGATCCAGCGCGTAATCCTCCGCCTCGCGCCGGGCCGCAGGCGAGCGGTCATTGAGCTTGAACTCCAGGCAGAGAATCGCTCGGTCAGTCAGCAGCACGGCGTCGATGCGCTTTTCCAGCCGCATCAGGTCGAATTCCAGGGCCACGGTCCAGGCCGCGCTGTCATGGGGGCGCAGGGCTTCGCGGAGGGTCATCACCTGGTGCTGCCAGGCGGCTTCCTGCTCGGCGCTGCCGGCAAAGCCGCGCCCTTGTTGGGCGGAGGCGAGGCGCCCGACGGTATCGGCCGGATCACGTGCCAGAAGGGCCGCGCCGCTGCATGCAAACCAAGCCTTCATGCGGGGGACGGGTCCTTCAGTGACCTTGGCATATCATGACATTACAGGCCATTCCTGGGGCTGTCAGCCGGGAAGCCGGCGGCTGGGCCAGGTCGCCAGCAGAATGCTCCCCACCATCAGCGCGAACCCGGCCGCGTGGACCACGCCAAAGCTCTCGCCCAGGAACAGCAGTGCCGTGACCGCCGCACTGGCTGGCAGGAAGGCGGTGAAGACGCCAGCGGTTGCCGCCGGTACGCGCTTCATGCCGGCATACCAGAGCAAAAGGCACAGCACGCTGGCCGTCAGGGAGTGGAACACCAGCAGGGCCAGCAGCTCAGGGTCCACCAGCGCCGCCGCCGCCGGAAAGCCCGGTGCCGCGAAGAGCAGCAGCACCAGGGCGGAAAACAACTGCATCCAGAATGAGGCGGTGATGACCGGCACCGCACCCGCCACGCGGCGGGCCAGCAGCACATAAATCGCCTCGCCACACACCCCCAGGAAGATCAGCAGATTGCCCAGCCCCGAACCGCCGCCTCCGCCCCCACCAAGCCGCGCCAGCGTGATCGCCGCCATGCCGAATCCGGCCAGCCCGGCTGCCATCCATTGCCGCGCCGAGAGCCGTTCCCGCAGCCAGAAAAAACTGCCCAGGGCGACCACGGCCGGCAGCGTTGCCAGCACCAAGCCGCCCTCCAGCGCCGTGGTCAGGCGCAGCCCGGCCAGCAGCCCGGCATTGTAGATCGCCGTGCCGAACACGGCCTGGAGCGCCAGGTTGCGCTTCACCTCGGCCGAGACGCGCACCCGCCCTTCGATCATCCGCGCCAAAGGCCAGAGCACCGCCACCGCCAGCAGGCAGCGCAGAAAGGCGATCATCGCGATGGGCAGCGCTTCGGCCAGCAGCTTGGCCACGCCGACATTGGCGCCGACCAGGATCATGGCCAGCGCCAATTGCCCGTAGGCGAGCTTCACCGTGGCGTGGCGGGCAGGCTGAGAGGATGGCAGGCCATCACGCCTCGTCAGCCTGCCGATAGGGCGAAAGGGTGGCGAGTTCGGCCATGCGCTCATGGATGGCCGGGCGCTCATGCTCCAGGAAACGCGCCACCGCGTCGGAAAGGCCGCGATGGGCGATGAGATGCGCGGAATAGGTCAGCGCCGGCAGATAACCGCGCTGGATCTTGTGCTCGCCCTGCGCGCCCGCCTCCACACGACTGACCCCGTGCTCGATGGCGAAATCAATGGCGCGGAGGTAGCAGAGCTCGAAATGCAGGAAGGGCACTTCCTCATCGCAGCCCCAGTTGCGGCCATACAGCGCCTCGCTGCCCAGCAGGTTCAGCGCGCCGGCGATCGGGTGGCCGTCGCGCTCGGCCCACATCAGCACCACGCGGTCACCGAGCTTTTCGCCCAGCAGGGGCCAGAAGGTTTTGGTGAGGTAGGCGCTGCCCCAGCGCGCATCCACCGTATTGCGATAGAAGCGATGAAAGGCCGCCCAATGGGCGGGCGTGATCTCGGCGCCGCGCAGCGTGCGCAGCGTCAACCCGCTTTCCGCCACGGCGCGCCGTTCCCGCCGCAGGGATTTGCGCTTGCGGCTGCTGAGTGCGCCCAGGAAATCCTCAAACTCGGAAAAGCCCTGATTCTGCCAATGGAATTGCACGCCGGTGCGTTGCAGCCAGCCCGCCTCGCCCAGCGCCTCCCATTCTTCCCGCGTGCAGAAGGTGATGTGGGTGGAGGAGAATTTCAGCGCTGCCATGGCCTGGCTGAGCCCCTGCGCGAGGGCCGCCACCGGCACGCCAGGCCGGCGCAGCAGGCGCGGGCCGGGGACGGGGCTGAATGGCACCGCCACCTGAAGCTTGGGATAATAGCGCCCGCCCGCCTGCTCATAGGCCTGGGCCCAGCCATGGTCGAAGACGTATTCGCCATAGGAGTGCGATTTGGCATAGGCCGGTGCACAGGCCAGCAATTCCCCCGCCGGATCACGTAGCGCGATGTGCTGCGGCAGCCAGCCGGTCTTGGCCGTGGCGCTGCCGCTTTCCTCCACCGCCGAGAGGAAGGCATGGCTGACGAAAGGGTTATCCCCCGCGCAGGCATCCCACTCCGCCGCCGAAATCTCGGCGATGGCGGGATGCAGGGAAAGGCTGAGTTCGCTGGAGTCCATTCGCGAGATTATGGGGCCGAAGCCTGGTTACACCAGTTCGAGAATTGCCTCGACCTCAACCGCCGCGCCACCGGGCAGGGCCGCCACGCCGACGGCGCTGCGCGCATGCCGGCCGGCATCGCCGAACACGGCCACGGCGCAATCCGAGGCGCCGTTGATCACGCTCGGCTGGTCCCCGAAATCGGCGGTGGAGTTCACATAGCCCGTCAGGCGCAGCACGCGCGCAATGCGGTCCAGATCGCCGCCCGCCGCCACCTTGGCATGCGCCAGGACGGAGAGAAAACATTGCTGCGCCGCCAATTTTCCCGCCTCGATGGAGACGCCGCCGCCCAGATGTCCCACCGGATGGATCGCACCATCCTTTCGCGGCACCTGGCCCGAGACGTTGATGATTTTCCCGGAGACGGTGAAGGGCACGTAGTTCGCGATAGGTGCGCCAGCCTCGGGCAAAATGAGGCCGAGTTCGGCCAGGCGCGCTTCGATCTTGGACATCAGGCAACCACCCTCAAATTGCGCTTCGGACGTTCGGCGACGGCAGGCAGGTCAAGCGGCAGCAAAGGCGATTGCTCGGCGGCGCGGCTGGCGCTGTCGGGGGCCACATCCTCCGCCTCGGGCTGCGGCAGGGCGCCGCCCAGGTAATCCATGGCCAGCCGGCGGAAGGCCCAGTCCAGCACCGAAGTGGCGCGCGGGATGTCGGGGTCGCCCTCCACCACGCCGGCGGGGCCGAAGCGGGTATAGGCAAAGGCCTCGACGTAATCGCTCAGCGGCACGCCGCGTGCGAGGCCGAGCGAGACGGCCTGCGCGAGGCC
>CANHTE010000164.1 GCA_947462945.1 Acetobacteraceae bacterium | reverse complement strand
GCCCTATCTCACCTTCTTTGATTTCGGCGGCTTTGCCACCGTCGGCGCCTCGCCGGAAATTCTGGTGAGCGTGAAGGAGGGCGAGGTGACCATCCGCCCCCTCGCCGGCACCCGCCGCCGGGGCGCCACGCCGGAAGAAGACCTGGCGCTGGAAGCCGAGTTGCTGGCCGACCCGAAGGAGCGGGCCGAGCACCTCATGCTGCTCGATCTCGGCCGCAATGACGTGGGCCGCGTGGCCGCCATCGGCACGGTGAAGGTCACGGCGCAGTTTCGCATCGAGCGCTACTCCCAGGTGATGCACATCGCCTCCGAAGTGCGCGGCCGGCTGCGGGCGGGGCTTTCGGCGCTGGATGCCTTGCAGGCGGGCTTCCCGGCCGGCACGCTTTCGGGCGCGCCCAAGGTGCGGGCCATGGAGATCATCGAGGAGTTGGAGCCGTCCCGGCGCGGGCTTTATGCCGGCGGCCTCGGTTATTTCGGTGTGGATGGGAATATGGATGTCTGCATCGCGCTGCGCACCGCCCTGGTGAAGGAAGGCGTGCTGCATGTGCAGGCCGGCGCCGGGGTGGTGGCCGATAGCGACCCGCGCGCCGAGCATGAGGAATGCATCCAGAAGACCAAGGCCCTGTTCCGCGCCGCCGAGGAAGCCGTCCGCTTCGCCGCCGGCAACCGCTGAGGCGCTGCGCCAGGCCGCAGCCCAAGCCGATGCTTGACCGGGACGCCTGCCCGCGGGCAGGTTCAGGCCATGCTCCTTCTCATCGACAACTACGACAGCTTCACCTTCAACCTTTACCACTTCCTGGGTGATCTGGGGGTGGAGGCGGTGGTGCGCCGCAATGACGCGCTGACGGTGCAGGATGTCTTTGCCATGCGGCCGGATGCGGTGATGCTCTCACCCGGCCCCTGCACGCCCGATGAGGCGGGCATCTGCCTGCCCCTCATTGCCGCCTGCGCCGAGGCGCGACTGCCCTTGATGGGCGTCTGCCTGGGCCACCAGGCGATTGGCCAGAATTTCGGCGGCAGGGTGATCCGCGCGCCCGAGCCGGTGCATGGCAAGGTGTGGGATGTGCTGCATGAAGGGCGCGGCGTCTTCGCGGGCCTCCCCTCCCCCTTCCGCGCCACGCGCTACCACTCGCTGATCGTCGAGCGGGCCAGCCTGCCGGGCGAGCTGGAGATCACGGCCGAGACGGAGGATGGGCTGATCATGGGCCTCAGCCACCGCGAATTGCCGATCCATGGCGTGCAGTTCCATCCCGAAAGCATCGCTTCCGAGCATGGGCATGCGCTGCTGCGGAATTTTTTGGCGGCGGCGAAGGTTGCGGCCTGAGGGGCCCCTATTGCCGCCGCAGAAACACGAAATGCGCGTGGTCCTGCCAAGTGTGGCGGTCCAGGATTCGCATGCCGAGAAATTCCAGCGAGCGCTCGAAGGATGATTTGGTGAAGAACCACCAATAGGGCCAGGGGCTCGGCTCGCCATTGTTCAGATAGGGCATGATGCCATCCGCGCTGATCGGCGCATGGACATCAAGGTCCACCTTGAAGCGGTCCTGGTAATAACGTTTCAGCACCGCCCTTTCCCGCCCGCGCAACGCCGGGAGGAACAGCGCGGAGGAGGCGGGGAAGGTGACGCGGCCCTCGGCATTCTCCACTTCGTCAGGGATCACCACGGTGTTGGTGATCAGGTAATCGCCCACCACGCGCCGCAGGTTCAGCAGACTGTGGACCGGGTGTGGGCAGTGATAGAGCAGCCCCGTGGCGTGCACGATGTCAAACCGGCCCAGCGCCCTGGGGAAGCCGGCATCATTGATATCCAGCCCCGCCAGGCAATCAATGTCATTCAGGCCGAAGGCGCGGGTTTCCTTGCGGAAATGCGCCCATAGATCATGCTCCGGCGGCAGAATATCCGCCATGGTGACATGCACGGCGCCGCAGCGCAGCGCCCAGCTGCAACGCTCATTCCCGCTGCGCTCCCCAATGCCGCCGATATCCACGAAGCTGCGGCCGGGCGCGACGGCGGCGATCCATTCGTCAACGCGGTCCTGCGCGGCCGCACGGCCCACGCCGAAGCTGGGGGCCGGTGGCATCAGGCCATCGCACCCCGGGCGGCGACGGGCCAGAGGCACTCCACCCGGCCCTTACGCACGCCCACATACCAGTCGTAGCGATCTACCGTCGGGTCGCAATGGCCAGGAATGAGGCGCAGTTTTTCACCCAGGCGCGGGCGCAGGGCGGGGTCCTCCACCGTCAGTTTTCCGTGCTCATCCGAAGCGCCGACATAGGAAACGCCAGGCCGGCCGGCGATCACCGGATAACCACTATCGGTCGGCACGGCCTTATGCCCGGCATCCACCACCGCGATATGGGGTGTCGCGGCACTCATCACCGTGGCCAGGACGAACAGCGCGTGCTGGAAGGGTGGTGCCTCGGTGTTGCGGGCGTAATCGGCATCCATGAAGGCGTAGGAGCCAGCCTGGATTTCCGTGTAAATCCCGCTGGCCAATTCATGCTGGAAGCTGCCGCTGCCCGCACCGCCCACCACCGGGCAATCCAGGCCCCGCTGGCGCAATTGCTCCACCGTGCGGCGCGAAGCCTCGACGGCGCCGGCGATGGCGGCGGCGCGGCGCTCCGGCTCGCGGATATGCTGCGCGCTGCCGTGATAGGCCTGGATGCCGCCGAAGCTGAGATGCTTCGAGGCCGCGATGATCTCGGCCAGTGCCACGGCGGGGGGGCCGGCCTGTACGCCGCAGCGGGCACCGCCCACGTCAATCTCGACCAGCACGGGAATGCGCACGCCCCCCGCTGCGGCCGCTTCGGCGATGGCGGCGATCTGCGCCGGGTCATCCACGCAGATGGAAAGCTGCGCAATGCGCGCCAGGGCCGCCAGCCGCGCCAGCTTGCGCGCGCCCACCACCTGGTTCGTCACCATGATGTCCGGAATGCCACCCCAGGCGAGGATTTCCGCCTCACCCACCTTTTGCACGCATTGCCCGATGGCGCCCCGCGCCATCTGCAACTTCGCCACCACGGGGGATTTATGCGTCTTGGCGTGGGCGCGCAGCTTCGCGCCACTCGGCGCCAGGAAGGCGGCCATGGTGTCGAGGTTGTGCTCAAAGGCATCAAGGTCAATCAGCAGCGCGGGTGTGTCCACCTCGTCTTCGCGCATGCCGGGTTCAGCGGGAGGGGCTTGCAGCATCGGAAATCCTTCTCGGGGCCGTCATGCCCGGCCGGCGGCTTTGCCCTATGATGCGGCGATGCACGGCAATGATCCAGACGTCCTCATCATCGGCGCGGGCTGCGCCGGCATTGCCGCCGCGCGGGCGCTGATCCGCGCCGGGCAAAGCTGCCTGGTGCTGGAGGCCGGCGGCCGGGTCGGCGGGCGGGCCCATACCACCCAGGCGCTGGGCGGGGCCCTGGATCTGGGCGCCACCTGGCTGCATCAGGCGCGCGACAACCCGCTGACCGCCTTCGTGGGTGAACATCTGGACCATGACACGGTGCGGGAGCGGCATTTGCACCTCGGCGCCCGTTTCGCCACGCGTGAGGAATTCGCCGAATACTGGCGTGCCCATGCAGCCTTCGAGGATGCCCTGGCCGCCGCGCCGCACAGCCCCGATCGCAGCGTGATGGACGCCGCCCCCCAGTCTGGTCCCTGGGACGCCACCATCGCGCATTGGCTGGGCTCGCAGATCAACGCCATGGAGCTCGGCGGCATCTCCCTCGAAGACTATGTGAAGACCGATCTGGACGGGCCGAACCTGCTGCCGCGCGAAGGGGTGGGCGGCCTGGCTGCGCGCCTGGCCGAGGGGCTGCCGATTCGGCTGAACCACCCGGTCCAACGGCTGGATTGGTCCGGCCCCGGGGTGGTGGCGGAAGGCGATTGGGGCAGCCTCCGCGCAAGGCGGGCCATCGTCACCGTCTCCAACGGGGTGCTGGCGGCGGGCGGCATCGCCTTCACGCCCGGTTTGCCGGCCGGGACGCAGGCTGCCATCGCCGGCCTGCCGATGGGGCTGCTGACCAAGATCGCCTTTCGCGCGAAAGGCACGGACCGGTTGGGGATGGCGCCCTTCCACAGCGCCCGCCGCGCCGTGACGAAGGAGGCGCCGCAACCGATGAGCTGGGTCTTCTGGCCCTTTGGCGCGGATCACGTCTTTGGCTTTGTGGGCGGCGCGCGGGCCTGGGAATTGTCCCGCCAGGGGCCGGCCGCCACCGAAGCCGCCGCCCGCGCCGATCTGGCCGCCATGTATGGCCGGCAGGCCGAGGCCGCGCTGGGCGAATGCGTGGTGAGTGACTGGGGGGAGAATCCGCTGTTTCGCGGCAGCTATACCCATGCCAGGCCGGGCCACCACCCCTCCCGCGCGGCTCTGGCGGCCCCGCTGGGGGATAGGCGGCTGTGTTTCGCGGGCGAGGCCTGCCACGCGCGCTTCGCCGGCACCGTCGCCGGGGCCTGGCTTTCCGGCGAAGCCGCAGCCGGCTTTGGGAGTTCCGGCACAGCCTGCTAAAGCACGGGCCGAGACGGTAGACAGGATCAGGCCATGTGCGGAATTGTGGGCGTCGTCGGACGCGAAGATGCGGCACCCCGCCTGCTGGAGGCGCTGCGCCGCCTGGAATATCGCGGCTATGACAGCGCCGGCATCGCAACCCTGGTGGACGGCCATGTCGAGCGCCGCCGGGCCGAGGGCAAGCTCGGCAACCTCGCGACCGTGCTGGCTGAAGCGCCATTGAGCGGGACCACCGGCATTGGCCACACGCGCTGGGCCACCCATGGCGCGCCCGTGGAGCGCAACGCCCACCCGCATGCCACCGCGCGGGTGGCCGTGGTGCATAACGGCATCT
>CANHTE010000163.1 GCA_947462945.1 Acetobacteraceae bacterium | reverse complement strand
GGAGAAGTTCAGCGCGGCGCCGACGCAGAGCAGGCCGAGCGGCAGCGATGCCGCGCCCAGTGTGCGGAGGGAGGGCTCTATGCCATCTGGTATCCGCAGGCCCAGTATCTGCAGTGCGATCCCGGCCAGGCTGGCCAGCACCAACGGATTGGTCGCCACAAGCCGAAGAACGCCCCTGGCTGACATCCGCATGGTGCCGTGTCGCGCAAACACAAGGATGCACAGGAGATTGACGATCGGCACGATCGCGGCATTGCAGATTGCCGCGTAGGCGATGCCCTTTGGTCCAAATAGGGTCCCGGCCAGCGTCACAGCCACATAGTTGTTGAAGCGAACGCTGCCCTGGAACACCGAGGTGAAACCGGGACCATCGATCCGTAGCAGCGGCCGAGCAGCCATGAGGAGGCTCGCAACGGCAATGGTCGAAATTCCAAGGGTGCCGGCCAGCTCCCAGATCGGCAATTCGCCGAGTTGCGCTGTCGCGAGGCCGTGGAAGAACAGCGCCGGCAGCAGGACAAAGTAGCCCAGCCGCTCCGCCTGCGGCCAGAAGATGTCGGCAAGGAACCGGCGACGGCGCAGCTCCACACCCAGTGCGATCAGCAGGATGATGGGCAGAAATGCCAGCAGCACTTCGCCGATCATGCCGAGGTCTCCAGCGCCGAGACGATGCGGCGGCAACCCTTTACGAGCGTGTCAATGTCGGTGGCGAAGGAGAGGCGCAGATGACCGTGTGCACCGAAGGCGCTGCCTGGCACCGTGGCAACGCCCGCCTCGAGTAGCCGGTCGGCCAGGGCCTCGTCGTCAACGCCATACTGTAGCCTTGGGAAGAAGTAGAAGGCGCCATCCGGCGTCGGCACGTCCAACGCTTGGCTCTGGCGCAGCGTGGCCAGGCCGGCGTCCCGTCGAGCACGGTAGATGGCGCAGCGCTCGGCGAGGCTGTCCTGGGGCCCTTGGAGGGCTGCGACGGCGGCGATTTGGCTGAGCGTGGCCGTCTGGGTGCAGTTCTGGCTCTGGATGGCGGTGATGCGGGCGATCAGCCCGGCGGCCCCGAAGCCCCAGCCCACGCGCCAGCCGGTCATGGCGTAGGCCTTGGACACGCCATCCACTAGCAGGATGCGGGCCCTCAGATCCGCCGCGACATTGGCGAGGCTGACATAGGCCGACGCATCGTAGCGGATATGGGCGTAGATCTCGTCGGACATGACGAGCACGCCGGGGTGCCCCCGCAGCACGGTTGCCAGGGCGTCCAGTTGCTCCGGCGAGTACAGGGCGCCCGAAGGATTGCCCGGGGCGTTCAGCACCAACCAGCGGGTCTTTGGTGTGATGGCCGCCGCAAGAGCCTCCGGCGCAAGGCGGAACCCTGCCTCCGCCGGGCAGGGCACCACCACCGGGGTGGCGCCGCAGAGGCGTACCATGTCGGGATAGCTGGCCCAGTAGGGAGCGGGGATGATGACCTCGTCAGCCGGTTGCAGCGTGGCCATGAAGGCATTGAAGATCACCTGCTTGGCGCCGCAGCCGACGGCGATTTCGTCGTCGGCGTAGTCGATGCCCCGGTCCCGGGCGATGGCCCGCTGCGCGGCGGCGCGCAGCGCGGGGATGCCATTGGCGGGGGTGTAGGTCAGCGGCTGGCGCGCTGCCTCCATGGCGGCGTCGGCGACATGGCTGGGCGGCGCGAAGTCCGGCTCACCCAAGGTGAGGTCGATGATGTCGCGGCCAGCGGCACGCAGCTCGGCGGCCCGGCGTGCCATGGCGAGGATCGGGGAGCCCCCGGCGGGGGTGGCGGATGCGGTGCTGGTCATGATGGCTCAACCGATGTGGAGAGCCGCACCCTATCGAGATCGAAGGTCAAGGAATAACGCCGAATTCTTTCTTGACCAATGAGTTTAACTCGTTGAAGCGGCGATCACTGCATCACCCATGGCCTGCGCGAACCGATGCGCCGGGCGGTCCCGCCGTTCCAGCAGGACCACGCTGCGGCGCAGCTGCGGGTCGCCGAAAGGCAGGCGGACCAGGGGCGGGAGAATACTGAGGACCTGCTCGGTCAGGGGTGCGATGGCGACGCCGAGGCCGCTCACGACCATGCGGATGATGACCTCCTGGCTATCCAGCGCCATGCCCGCCTTGGTGGCGATGCCCTGCCGCCGCAGTTCCCGCGCGATCATCCGCCCCGCCCAGGCCCGGGCATCGAACTGGATGAAGGGCAGTTCTCGCAGCAGGTCAGCGGCTTCGCGCCCGGCTTGCTCAATGTGTGCAAGCATCCAGAACCGATCATCGTAGAGCGGCCGAGCAATCAGGTCTGGCGGGTGCGGCCGGACCGGTGCGGTGGTGATCGCAGCGTCCAGTTCCCCCGTGGCAACCAACTGGGCCAGTTCGGCCGACATGCCCGCGGAGACCTGGACGCGCAGTCCAGGGTGAGCCAGCCGCAGGGCCACCAAGGCGTCGGGAACGGGTCCGGTCAGGGCGGTCTGAATGGCGCCCAGCCGCAGTCGGCCGATGAGCGCGTGCTCGCTGCTCAGCGCCTCGGGAATGCGGGCATAAGCATCGACAATCTCCTCGGCGCGAGCGAGGACGATACGCCCCGGATCGGTGAGCACCGGTCGGCGGCGCGAGCGGTCGAACAGAGTCACGCCGAATTCCTGCTCCAGCGATTTGATCTGAAGGCTGATGGCGGATTGGGTCAGCCCCACCGCTTCACCAGCCTTGGCGAAGGTGCCGTGCTGTACGACCGCCAGCAACGTGCGCAGCGCTCTGAGCGACATGGATCAGGGCTCCTCCCTCGTCGGATGGCTGTGGCTGTGGAGGAAGGATGATTAGGCGGCTCCGGCTTGTTCGGGAACCCGAAGGGGCTTTGACCCTATAGTTTGCAACCCGGCACGTGGGGCGCCGGCAGGACGCGTGTAGCCGGGATTGGAGGGGTGCTTCGGGTCGCAGGCTGCCCTTCCCACCCCGATCAGGCCCAGCCTGTCATTCCGGCAGGGCTGAGTGTCTGCGGTGGAACCATCCGGGCGGCTCCTGGTCGCCGACGCTCACCCAATTGCCGCTGCGGCCGAAGACGCGCAACGCCGTCGAAGGCGGCACCATGCGGAGAACCTCAGCCGAGGCGTTCGGCTCGGCACGGAGGCTGGCGTCGCCACCCAACCGGCGGGCCATGATGGAGGCGGACGAGGCCGTCGGCATGGCCTGGAACAACAGCGCCACGGCCACCCTTCCGTGGCGGGAACGAACTCGGCCAGCAGCAGCACCCCCGGCCGCCCTAATGTTCATTTTTTGTTCCAATTGTTGGGGACTAAATTTCGCCACTCAACAAACGCGGCCCAGTTCAGGGCAGAGCGGACTATCAATGACCTCCTCCAATCCAGCTGCCAACACAGCGACCCGGCTGCCTGACTGGCCGGAGCGCCTGGCGGCGCTGATCACGGCGGCGGAGCATCGGCGCTTCGACGCCGCACGCTGGAACTGTGGACGCTTCGCCATGGCAGCGGTGGTCGCCTGCCGGCGGCTCGATTGACGGTGACCGGTGCGGCCAGGCTGCGGCAGGCGGTGATCGACTGCCCACCTGTGGACAGTCGATCCGACGCAGCGTCGGGATCCCGCCCGGGGCTGGGCCCTGCCGGTTCGATCGGACCGGTCATAGAAGTGCTGCTTACGATGCGCCGCCACGGCGCGACCTGCTCAACAGGCTGCCAGTGCGCCGTGTGGTTGGATCTACGGAGAAAGGTCGGGGGCCACCGGTAGGCGGTCGGCTTGCAGAGGCCCCCCGAGCTTTGGAGAGAGAATGCCCTCGGGGCGAGGGAAAAGGCAGTCGTTGCGTTCTCCAACCCTCAAGCCGTCGCGGCAAAACCCCAGGAAACCCGCGGTTCACGGCGCCGTCTGATACGTGGTGCATGGTTGTTCGGGGAGATACTGGAGCAGCGGTGGGAACCGGAATCCAACCTTCGCTGGGGCGAAGCGGCCGTCTCCATCCGCGCCACATGCCCGATCCACGCCTCATCGCTCCCTGGGGTATTGGGCGCCTGGCTGTCAGGCACCGGTGACGCGCCAGATCACGTCCCCCACGTCATCCGCCATCAGCAGCGACCCATCCGGCCCCAGCGTCACGCCAACGGGGCGCCCATATGAGACCTTCTCGTCCGGTGCCAGGAAGCCCGTCAGAATATCGCGCGCCGGGCCCGATGGACGGCCATTCTCGAAGGGTATGAACGCCAGCTTGTAGCCGCTGAGCTTGCTGCGGTTCCAGGAGCCGTGCTGCCCGATCGCCATGCCTTCCGGAAATCCCGGCAGCGTGCCGGCGGGCAGCCAGCACAGGCCGAGCGAGGCCGTATGGCCGCCGAGCGCGTAATCCGGCGTGAGCGCGCGGGCGACCATGGCAGGATCCTGCGGAACACGGTCGTCCACCACCCTGTCCCAGTAGCAGTAGGGCCAGCCGTAGAAGGCGCCATCGCGCACCGAGGTCAGATAGTCGGGGGGCGTCTCGTCGCCCAGGCCGTCACGCTCGTTCACCACCGTCCAAAGCGCGCCCGTCCTCTCCTCCCAGGCCAGGCCGACCGCGTTGCGCAAGCCGCCCGCGAATACGCGGCTGGTTCCCGCCTCCAGGTCGAGTTCCCATACTGCGGCCCGCCCTTCCTCCACTTCCATGCCGTCATCCGCGATATTGGTGAGCGAGCCGACGCCGGCGTAGAGCTTTTTCCCGTCGGGGCTGGCAAGCAGGCTGCGCGTCCAATGTCCGCCGGGCTTGAATTCGACGATCTTGCGGCCTGGCGCGGTGATGCGATCCACACCCGGCTTGTAGGGAAACACAACGACCCCGTCGGTGTTGCCGACATAGAACCGGTC
>CANHTE010000162.1 GCA_947462945.1 Acetobacteraceae bacterium | reverse complement strand
GAGCACCTCCAGGGCGCGGGCGTGGTTGCCAATTACGACCTGACGCACGGCGTGGATGTCACGCTGCTCAATGGCTGGGCCGCGGCCGCCGCCGCCCCCGGCTTTGATGCCCCACTCTCCACGCGCGATGTTGCCACTTACATGCCCGGCACCGGCGGGCGTGATGATATCGGCTTCACCACTGCGGCAAATACGGGTTGGCTGATCACCCAGGATGCCCGGGCCGCGAATTACGCGCTCGGCCAGGCTGAGGCGGCCAGCGTCATCCCCTGGCATTTCTACGATATGGCCAACGGCACCTGGCTCGGCACCAACGCTTATCCTTCCCTCTGGACGGATGCGCGCGGCGGCGTCGGCAAGCCGGGCGTGGCCGGTTCCACCGGCCTCACGCAGCAGCCGGATGGCGCCACGGGCTGGACGGTAGATACCGCACATCAGCCGGACCTTTCCTTCGTGCCCTATGTGATGACCGGCTCGCGCTGGATGCTGGACAACCTCCAGGCCCAGGCCAGTTGGAACCTGATGAGCCAATGGCCCGCCATGCGCGGCCAGGCGCAGGATCTGGTGGTGCAGGACAACCAGGTGCGCGGTGCCGCCTGGAGCTTGCGCCAGATTGATGAAGCCGCCTGGGCCAGCCCCAATGGCAGCGCCGAAAAGGCCGCCTTTACCGAGGCCTCCAAAGCCAATTGGGCCTGGCTGGTGAGCAAGATCCCCGAATGGACCGCCAAGCAGGGCGAGGCCTATGGCTGGCTGCCCGGCGATTACGGCGCCCCCGGCGCCCTGCCGCCCTGGCAGCAGGATTACTTCGCCTCCACCGCCATTGCCGCCGCGCGCCATGGCAATGCCGATGCGATGACCTTTCTGAAATGGCAGTCCAACTTCCTGGTCGGCCGCTTCACGCATGAGGCGCAGGGCTTCGCCGAACATGATGGCGCGGCCTACCTCATCGCCATCGCCGACCCCGCCACGGGAATCCCTTATCAAACCTGGGCGCAGATCGGCGCGCAGACCAAGGCCTGGGGCTGGTCCAATGGCAGTGGCTGGGGGCAAAGCCAGGGCGATTACCCGCAGCTGGCCCTGGCCACCCTGTCCGGCATCGCCGAGGTTCTGGGCTCCGCCGCCGCCGCCCAGGCCTATCGGGACCTGATCGCCGATGCGCCCCCCTTCACCGCCACCCAGGACTTCACGCGCGACCCGACCTATTCGCTCGTGCCGCCGGGAACCGCCTCCGGCGCAACGCCCCCGGCGGTGGTTCCCAGCCCCACTTCCAGCACGGCGGCGCTCTCGGTCATGCTCGGCGCCGATTCCTGGAATGGCGACCCCCAGGCCGTCATCTTGCTCGATGGGCGGGAGGTGTTTCGGGGGGACATCTCCGCCAGCCATGCAAGCGGCGGCATTTCCATTGCGCTTGGCAATGTGTCCCGCGCTGATGCGCATGACGTGACGGTGCGCTTCCTCAATGATGCCTGGGGCGGCAAGGCCGGTGCGGATCGCAACCTGTATGTGGAGGATATTCGCCTCGACGGCGTCTCAACCGGCCAGCACGCCGATCTTTTCTCGACTGGCGAAGTGACGCTGAAACTGGCGGCGACGACCCCAATCACGGCCCCGGTGGCGACCGCCCCCTCTCCCACCGCGCCAACCACCTCCACACCGACCTTGCCCGGCACGCTGATCAAGCTGGGCCTGGCGGAAGATGCCTGGGCGGGGGATGCGCATGCGACCATCCTGCTGGATGGCGTCGTCCTCACCGCGAACCAGGCCGTCACCGCAAGCCGCGCGGCAGGGCAGGTGCAATATCTCGATCTGCGGGCCGAGCTGACACCCGGCCCCCATACGCTGACGGTGCGCTTCCTGGATGATGCCTGGGGCGGCACGGCCACGGCGGACCGCAATCTCTATGTGGCTTCCTTGGCGGTGGGTGGCGTGGACCTCGGCCAATCGGCCTCACTCCTCTGGAGCCGCGATGCCAATTTCGTCTTCACCCATAGCATCGCGCCGGTCATCGGCACGGGGCCCGACTCGCTCATGCTCGGCCTTTCCGCTGATTCCTGGAACGGGGACCCGCATTTTCTCGTGCTGGTGGATGGCAAGCAAATCGGTGGCGTGCAGAGCGTCGCGGCCAGCCACAAGGCCGGGCAGGAGCAGTTCCTGGACGTGCATGGCGCGTTCGGTGCTGGGCCGCACCAACTGATTGTGCGGTTCCTCGATGATGCCTGGGGCGGTTCCGCGGATAAGGATCGCAACCTTTATGTCGATCATGTCGCGCTGAACGGGGTGGATTTGCACCAGCATGCGGCGGCTCTGTCCGCGGGCGATCTGGTGTTCGGATTCTGAAGGCTGTTTGCGCCACACGAGACGAGAGAGGATCGGCGGGGTTTCACCATCTTGGCCTTGGGTGAAACCTCGCCGGCCGGTTGCACCCGCCCCCCCTTGATGGACGGTTGCAGCGCATCAGCGCCATGCTTCGGGTCGCCGGGCCGCCTCACTCTTTCCGGCGGTGACGTGGGGATGGGTGGGGCGCGTCTTGCGGAGCCTACCTAAGATGCCTGCATGCATCCTCTTTCGTCGCGATGGCGCAAAAACCGCCATGGACGGCCAATCAGAGGGGGGGGGGCGACAGCGTCACCCCCCCGGTGATGACAGTGCCGCACGGCCTCGGCGCAATGCGCTGCATGTCTGCACTCGGGTAGTTTCCGGGGCTGCCTTGCCGGCCGACCGAAGCGCAACATCCTGCCAGTCACACCCATCAGCACATCGGACGATATGACCGTGTGACCATGGTATCATGTGTGTAGGAGCAGCCATGCCGCGCTACCTTCAAACCCAGCCTTCCCTGCATCAATTGCGCTATTTCTTCCGCCACTCGGCACCCCTTCTGTACTACGTGCCCAATCCAACGGCGGGCGACGTGGCGGAAATCTGGAGCAAGCTCTCGGATCAGCACGCGGAAGCGCCGGTGGGCGTTGCCGTCTCCGTCGCCAATGCCGCCATCGGTTCCGTGGCTCAGCGAGAGATGGCGGGCCAGGGGGCGGGCCAGGGGGCGGGCAGCCTGGATTGACGCGCCTTGCCGCGCGGCATGCTGCGTGGGGATGTCATGCTGGGGCGCTTGATGCAGCCCGGGGTGGTCCGGGCTCCGCCAAGGGCGGCAGACGCCCTTGTTCCTGGCGAAATCCGGCGTGATAGCTTTGCACCAGTTCGCGGTCCGTGATCGGCGCACCCTCGCGGCGTTGGCCCAGGAACCAGCACCCACCCGCCGCATCCGCGCCATGGCGCAGCACCCCATCCAACTGTCGCAGCACCGGCGCCGCCAGCAGGCCCAACAGCCGCGCCGGCAGCCGCCAGGCCCTTGCCTGTGAGACGGAAAGCAGCGCGGCGCTGAAGGTATAGGCCAGCACGCTGCCCACGCCGAGTGCCACGCCCGCCGCCACCTCATCGAAATGCCGGAACAACCGCCGATGGCCGATGGGCGTAAATCGCGTGAAGTCATGCGCGCCCATATGCACCGGCTGCAGGAAGGGCGTCACCGCATAGACATGGCCGCGTGGCGCCAGCACCCGATGGATTTCCGCCACGCAGCGCTGCGGGTCCGCCACGTGTTCCAGCACCGCCACGACGACGACGAGGTCAAATGCCGCATCCTCGAAGGGCAGGTCATGGGCATCGGCAATGACATGCACGCCCGGTCCGAAGGCCACATCGGTTTGCAGGATGCGCTCGCCCTCCCTGCCCAGCGAAAGCCCGCCCGAGCCCACCACCAACACCCGGGGCGGCGGCGGTTCCTGCGCCTTGATCCAGGCCAGAACCTCCGTCGCATCAGGATGCCGCAGGCTGGAGGGCGCATCGCCCAGCCATCGCGCCAGCCGGTGATACAGCCGGCGCGGGCCGGAGGCGCCATCCGCCTCCCGCCCATAGCTGGGGCCGGCATAGCCTTCGGAATCCACGTAATCGGCCACGGCAAAGACGGAGGAGGCATCGTCAATCAACACCGGCACGCCGTTCACGACGGGATAGCGCGCGGCGCAATGGCCACAATGCAGCGCGGCTTGCCCCTCGGTCAGCGGCGCGCCATCGCGTGGGCAGGTGAGCGTGAAGCCCAGGCGCCGTGCCGTCATCGCCAAGCGGCCTTTTCGATCTGGGCCACTTCCTCGATCAGCGCGGCATGGGCCTGGAACATCGCCTCCTCATCGTAAAGCGCGGCCGCCCGCGCCCGGTTGGCGTGGCCCAGCGCCGCGCGCAGCGAGGCATCGCGCAGCAGCCCCCGCAGCGCCCGGGCCAGGCCGTGATCGGTCAAAGGGGTGACGAAGCCCTGATTGGGTGCCGAGAGCATCATCCGCACATCCCCCACATCGGTGCTGGCCACCGGGAGGCCGCAGGCCATGGCTTCCAGGATGGCAAAGGGCATCTGCTCCGTGTCGGAGGAGAGGGCAAAGACATCCATCCCACGCAGCAGCGCGGCGGGGTCCGCCACATGGCCGAGGAAGCGCGTATGCTCCGCAATGCCGAGTTCCGCCGCCATGTCTTCCAGCGCCGCGCGTTGCGGCCCATCGCCCAGGATTTCCAGGCGGGCCTGCGGCACGTCCCGCTGTGCCAGGGCGAAGGCGCGCAGCAGGCGGCCGAGGTTCTTTTCGGGCCGCAGCGCGGCGGCGGTGCCGATGACCACCCCCGGCGCCGTCAGGCCACGGCCCGGATGCAGGCGGCGAAGATCCACCCCATTGGGAATCAGCCGGCAGCGCGCGGGCGCCAGGCGCCAGGGCCCGGTGGCCAGCCGCAGCAGCGTCTCCGACGGCAGCACCACCATGCTGCGCCGCAGGATGAGCCGCCGCGCCCGCAT
>CANHTE010000161.1 GCA_947462945.1 Acetobacteraceae bacterium | reverse complement strand
CCTGGGCCGCACAGAGATCCGCAAAGCAACGCATTGCCCAGGGGCGAATATGCCGCTGGAACAGCGCATCGGCCTCCTCCGGCACCCCGCCGCGCAGCAGGCCGGCCATCACCTCGCAGAGGAAGGCGATGTGGTCCTCCGGCTCATGCACCCCGGCCGAGCGGGTGATGCCCAGCCGCTTGAGGTCCGCGCGGAGCTCCGCCAGCGGGCGCTCATGCAGGAAGCCGGTCAGGTAGTAGGAGGCGAAGGGCAGCAATTCGCCGCGCCCCACGCCGATGAAGAGGTCGTGATACTCGCGCTCCAGCGAATCGGGCCGGGCCAGGCGCGCGGCGGCGGCCAGCGCGCCAAGTGCCTGGCCGAGCGGGGTGTCATCAGCCGGGACGGCGCAAAGCCGGGCGAGCAGCGCGGGCTCCGGCACGTCGCTCAGCAGATGGCCGAGCAGGGCATAGAGATTGGCCCGGCCTTCCCGCAGCGGATCGGCTGGGGCGGCGGTCCCGCTGGGCCAAAGGTCCGGGCGTAGGGCGTGGCGGGAAATGCCGGTGGCGGCCTCAATCTCGGGCACGCGTTCGGCGGGGATGCCCTGCTGCTTCCAGAGAAAGACGGTACGGCGGGCAACATTCAGCGCGGACTGGAAGGCGTCCATGCCTCCAGCGGCTGAAATGGCCGCGTCGAGGCCACCTGTTTGCGTTTCCCGGTTCATTGCGAATGACAGTGCAGAAATCTTGCACCGGCGTCAATCTGACCTGTCAAAGATCTGTCAGGCGGAGGGGGCGGAAGGAGGCCTCAAGCCGGGATTGCGCTGCCATGGCGGCGGCGCGGCGGGGGGGGTATTTCCTCGGCGGCGGGTGAAATGACGGGGCTTTGCAATGGGGTGAGGCGGATGGCCTCCTCTGGCATTGCTTCCGCAGGGGCTGCTTCAGCCGCGATCTCCAGCGCAGGCGGAGCCGTCTCAGCCAAGACGACGGGTTCGGGTTTTTCGTCTTCCGGTTCGATATCGCCAATGGCCTGGGAGATCAGCTTGCGCAGCGCCTCGCCTGTTTCGGCCAAAACATTACTGAAACCATAAGGAAGCCCACCCGGTGTGTTGAAATCCCATGCGTAGTCGAGAGGGCTCATATGGTCGCGGATTGCCGGGTCGGCGATCCAGGCTTTGCGCAGCGCGGCCAAGCGCAGTTCGGCCGGCACGCCGGGTTTGAGGAAAAGGGTGAAATCGCTGCCAGCATCCAGTGTCTCGATGGGTGGCAGGCTTGCCAGATCGAATTCCGGATCGGGCGTCTGGGCCTCGATCGGCTGCGACGCCGACAGGTCCAGCGGGGCTGCTTCCGTCAAGGCCGCTTCGGCGGGGGCGGGTTCCGGCGGGGGGGGTGTCTCAGGCTCGGCCAGTTCTTCGCCGCGCTTGCGGCGGGACCAGCGGCTGAGAAAGCCCGGGCGTTCGGCTTCCTCGGGCATCAGCTGCGGCTCTTTCGGCCGAGCGAGTCCGTATCCTGCCGGTCCCGCTTGCGCTTGTGGAATTCGCGTTCGACGTGGTGGGCAGCGACGAAGCTGGCCAGCAGGATGCGCAGGCCGGGGGGCATGGGGAGGGCCTCCACCAGGTCGGTCGGGCCTTCGGTGTAAATCTCGCCCTCGCCGGGGTCGAGGGTGACGGCCTGGATGGCCATCCCGTCCGGCGTGTCACGCAGCACCACCCAGATGAGGGGTTCGGCGGCTTCCAGGTTTTCCTTGTAGTTGGGCGTATCGGTGCGGTGCAGCGTGATCTCGGCCGTGCCGGCGAAGAACACCTCGCGGTTGTTTTCCTCCCGCAGCTTGGTCCAGGCGGGGAGGGGGGGCGCCTCCTCCAGCACGGCCAGGGCGCGCCAGACATGGGATTGCCAGATGGTCACGCCCGGCCGGCGCTCAGCGAGGATGGCGACGGGGATGGTGAGTTCGGTGGGGAGGGTTTCGTCGGTCATGGCGGGGAACCTTGCACGAGAGGGCGTGTGCACGGGGCTTGGCTGGGGAGCAAGGGGAAAAGAAAGGCGGGGGAACTCGTTCCCCCGCGCCGCCTCATCTGTCGGATCGCAGGGGCTTGGGGAGCCCGTGGCTTCCCAACGGGGTTTGGGGCAGCGCCCCAATCGGCGCGGCTATGCCGCCTTCTCCGCTTCCATCAGCGGCAGCCCGGCGACGAGGTTCTGCGGCTTCATCCTCACCCGCTGCGCCCCATCCATGGCCAGCGCCAGATAAACCGGCTTCCCCCTCGCGCGCGGCAATACGCGCGAGGATTCCTCGAATTCCAACACGCCGAGCCAGAGAATGCGGGCAAGTTCGGCCTGCTTCACCTTCTTGCCGTCCCATAGCGCATTGGCGATTCGCGTGGCCTCGGCATCCAGACCCACATGCCAGCTCCAGTTGCGGTCCTCGATGACGGGGACGGGCTTGATGCGCACCGACTCGCCGAGGATGTGGCGGGTGAAGCGCTCCAGCGCCCGGGCCATGCCGAACTGGCCTTCGCGGGTTTCGGCGATGTCCAGCGCCATGTCATGCGCATCGGAGCGTGGCTTGTATCCGGGGGCGTTCTCGGCGCTCAGCACATCCAGCTCCACCTCCCGGGGTGGGGCGCCGGCCTCGCTCAGCAGCCGGCCGAGGGCGCCCAGATCCCCATCGGCATGGCGCGCATCCACCACCTCCTCATCGGCCAGCAGGGTGGCGCCTTGCGTGACGGCGGCGCGCTGGGTGCGGAACAGGCATTCGGCGGCGCGCAAGGTGAAGGCATCGCCCTCGCCCTCCATGGCGGCGCGGGTGACGAGGTGGGTGAGCATCTGGAGAAACAGCGGCGGGACCCCCGACACATTGCCGCGATAGAGCTTCAGCCAGGCGGCCTCCAGCGTCGGCTCGGCCGCCACCTTGTCGCGAAAGTTGAGAAAGACCTGCCAGTTCTCCGCCGCATCCGGCTCCGCCAGGCCGGAGGGCTCCACCATGGCCAGCGGGTTTTCCATCAGGCGGGCATGCAGGGCGCGCTCGGCGTCGCAAGCCTCCTGGGGGGGGATGAGTTCGGGGCGGGCCAGGAAGGCGCGCCAGAGGTCAGGCGTGGCGCGCAGCCGGCCATCCTCGTCCAGGTCACATAAATGATGGCCGGAGGCCACCCAGAAATCGCCAGGGGAGAGGAGGCTCATGGGCGGGCCTTGATCAGCGCGGTGAGGTCGGGGGAGTCGAGTGGCGCGTCGTCCTCGACCTGGGCGATGGCAAAGACGGGCAGGGCGCCGAAATCATGATGCGGCGCGTCACGCCGGTGCAGGGTGCGGAAGGCCTCGCGGATTTGGCCGTCCGCGTCATGGCTGCGGTGCAGGGCGAAGACGGTGCCGGGTGGCTGGTCACACAGGGACTGGGCGAAGGCCAATTCCTCGGCGGCGGCGGCGCGGGCGGCATCGCGGTCAGGCGCGCCATGTGCTGCCTGGATATGCGCGGCCAGGGCTTCCAGCGCGGCTTCGCGGGCCTCGGCCGTGATCTCCGTGACCTCGACCAGGGTGGACCAGCCGAAGCTGGCCAGCCCCAGAAACCCGCCGCGAAAGGCCTGCTGGCGCTTGGCCGTGAGTGATTCCGGCGCGTCATCCCAGAATTGGAAACCGCCAGGCACGGCCCATTCGCCCGGCTCGGCGGCCAGGGGGAAGATCAGCGTGTCAGAAGGGTCGAGCCTTAGGGTGCGCAGCATCAAACCAGGGCCCATGCCTCGCGCCCCCCTTCGCGGTCCAGCACCAGCGCCGCCGTCTGTGGATCAATGCCGCGCTTCACGCCCGTCTCGCCGGCGCAATCCTCCAGCCGGGCGAGGTATTTCTCGGCCACGCGCCTGGCGCCGCGCGCCTGCCATTCATCCAGATTCGCCATGAGGTGGCGGGCCCAGGCCTCGGTCAGCCCGGCCGGGGTGATGTCTTCGAAGCCTTCCTCGGTGAGCGCGGTCTCCCCGGGGTGCTCGCCCGTGATGATGGTCTCGGGCCAGGCCAGACGCAGCTTGAAGCCCACCACCATCCAGTCCGGGATGGCATCCGCGGCCACGCCCGCGGGCAAGGCGAGGCGCATGCCCCCCACCACGCCGCCATTCACGCACAGCGTGCCGGGCCAGCGCCAGGTGACCGGCAATTCGGGGGGCGCGATGGCGGAAAGCGCATCGGCCAGGGCATTGGCGGCCGCCAGATACGCCAGGCGCGCCTGGCCGAGCGGGAGTTCGGGCTCCAGCACCACGGCCGCCTCGGCATGGTCTGGCGCACGCACCCAGACCAGCGTGCCGGCGCCCCGTGCGGCGCCGCAGAACGGCGCGCCCGGCACCGCCGGGGGGGGGATTTCGGGTGCGAGCTCCACCGCATGGGCCAGCGCATCGCCGCCCTCGCGCAGCATCACCGGCGCAAAGAGGCTGGGAAGCGGCGGCAATGAATCGCCCAGGCTGTCGGGGCCGGTGTGCAAGGCGGGGGTCTCTCCATCTATCATGACAGGCGCGTCAGGATATAAGCGTCCGCAACCCAAGGAAGCCACCCCCGGATGACCGTATCTCGCATCGCCTTCGTCTGCTCCTGCGAGGACACGATGACGCTCGATGGCCGCAGCCTGGCCAAGGGTTGCGCCGCCCAGGGTCCGGAGGGCGGGACCGAATTGCGCCTGGCCGAGCATCTGTGCCGCAGCCAGCTGGACCGTTTCCTCGCCGCCCTGGGCGAAAATCGCCCCATGACGGTGGGCTGCACCCAGGAAGCGCCACTTTTTACGCAGGAGGCGGAGGAGGCCGGCTTCGCCGCCGCGCTGGATTTCGTCAATCTGCGGGAACATGCCGGCTGGAGCACGGAAGGCGCCGGGGCGGGGCCAAAAATGGCCGGGCTG
>CANHTE010000160.1 GCA_947462945.1 Acetobacteraceae bacterium | reverse complement strand
CGGAAAAGCAGCCCGCGTTCGCCCATCTCGGCCAAGCTGGTGGCGAATCTGATCACCCAGGCGGGCGCCGACCGGGTGCTGACGATGGATCTCCATGCCGGCCAGATCCAGGGTTTCTTCGACATTCCGGTGGATAATCTCTACGCCGCGCCCCTGTTTGCCCGCGATATCGCGGAGCGCTTCAAGGGCCGCGAGCTCATGGTGGTCAGCCCTGATGTGGGCGGCGTGGTGCGGGCGCGGGCCATTGCGCAGCAATTGCACTCGGACCTCGCCATCATTGACAAGCGGCGGCCTCAGGCCGGCGTCTCCGAGGTGATGAACGTGATCGGCGATGTGGCAGGGCGTGACTGCATCATCGTGGATGACATCATTGACAGTGGCGGCACGCATTGCAACGCGGCCGAAGCCCTGATGAAAAACGGCGCGAAATCGGCCAGCGTCTATGTCACGCACGGCGTCTTTTCGGGCGCGGCGGTTGAGCGCGTGAACAAATCCCCCATCGAAATGATGATCGTGACGGACAGCATCGCCGCGACCCCGGCGGTGCAAGGGGCGCGCAACATCCGCCAATTGCCCATAGCACCCCTGCTGGCCGAAGCCATGCGGCGCATCAGCGAAGAACGCTCGGTCTCCTCGCTGTTCTGTTAGTGTGTTTTTGGCGCTTGCGCCTTTGCCAAGCCGCCCGGAAGATACGCGGGAACCGAAGCCGGGACTTGCCACAGGTTCTTCGCCTCCGGCGCTGACGCTTCCATGGCGATAGCCGCTCGCCGGGCGTCAGTTTGATAGGTCCATCACTGAGGGAAAGGCTGCGCCCATGAAGCTGTTTTATTCGCCAGGCGCCTGCTCCATCGGCATCCACGTGATCCTGGAGGAGATTGGCAAGCCCTTTGAGACGCAGGTGGTTTCCACCCGGGACGGCTCCAACAAGAAGCCCGAATATCTTGCCATCAATCCCAAGGCCAAGGTGCCGGCGCTGCTGCGCGATGATGGCACGGTGCTGACGGAGTTTCCCGTCATCGCCTGGTGGCTGGCCAAGGCGCATCCCATGTCCAACCTCATCTCCGTGCAATTCGAGGCGGAGGCGCGGACGCTGGAATGGATGGATTATCTGTGCGGCACGGTGCACCCCCAGGCCTTCACCCGCCAGTTCCGCCCCGGCAATTTCGCCAAGGACGCTGAGGATGAGCCGCGCGTCATCGCCCAGGGCAAGAGCCTGGCGGAGGGCTATCTCGGCGTCATCGAGACGGGTATTGCGGGCCAGCCCTGGCTGCTGTCTTCGGGCTACAGCGTGGCCGATGCGGCGCTGTTTTTCATCACCGGCTGGGCGCTGGGGCGCGGCGGCATGACCCTGCCCCCCAAGCTTGCCGCCCATCACGCCGCCATGCTGGCCCGCCCAGCCGTCCAACGCGCCCTGAAGCGCGAAGCCAACTGACAGGAGAACCCCCCATGAAGCTCTATTACGCCCCCGGCGCCTGCTCCCTCGGCATCCATGTGCTGCTGGAGGAAAGCGGCCAGGCCTTCGAGCCGACGCTGCTGAACCTGCGCGAAGGCGCGCAGTACAAGCCGGAGTTCACCAGCATCAACGCCAAGTCCAAGGTGCCGACCCTGGTGCGCGATGATGCCTCGGTGCTGACGGAATTCACCGCCATCGCCTATTGGATCGCGGCCAAGTTCCCGGCCGCCAAGCTGATGCCCGCCACGGTGGAAGCCCAGGCAACCGCCCTGGAAGCGACCGATTATGCGGTGGCCACCATGCATATGCAGGGCTTTTCCCGCATGTTCCGCCCGAGCAATTTTGCCCCGAGCGAAGCCGATGCGGAAGCCGTGAAGGCGCGCGGGCTGGAGATTTACAACAAGGGCCTGGCTTGGCTGGATCACGCCCTTGAAGGCCGTGACTATGTGGCGGGCGATTTCAGCTTCGGC
Source organism: Acetobacteraceae bacterium (assembly GCA_947462945.1). Taxonomy (GTDB): domain Bacteria; phylum Pseudomonadota; class Alphaproteobacteria; order Acetobacterales; family Acetobacteraceae; genus Roseococcus. The sequence goes on along the minus strand of CANHTE010000160.1, from coordinate 2,931 downwards.
GATGCGGCGCCTTTCTACGTGACCTTCTGGGCGGCCGCGCGCCTCAATCTGGAACTGCCGAAGAATGTCGCGGCACATTATGCCCGCATGCTGGCGCGGCCGGCGGTACAGCGCGTGATGGCGCGTGAGGGCCTGACTTGATCCTCTACGTCTCGGCGCGGACATCGAGCCTCGCTTGCCGACTCGCCTTCGCCCTTTCGGGCCTGGCGGGTGAGGTGCGCGACCTCAGCCTGCGCGGGGGCGAGCACCGCACGCCGGAAATGCTGGCCCTGAACCCCAAGGGCCAGGTGCCGGCGCTGTTGCTGGACAGTGGCGAGACCATCACCGAAACCCCCGCCATCATGCTCGCCATTGGTGAGCTGGCGCCCGCAAGCGGCCTGATTCCGGCCGAGGGCGTGGCGCGGTGGCAGGTGATGGAGTGGCTCAGCTGGTACGCCTATCAATTCCCGCGCGCCTTTCAGCCGGCCTTCCGCCCCGCGATTTTTGGCCCGCCGCCGGCGGAAAACCAAATCCGCGAAGGCGGGCTGAAGCGGGTGGGGGAGGTGCTGGAATTCCTTGAAGCCAGCCTTGCTGCCAAGGATTGGCTGGTGGGCGGGCGCCTGACGGCGGCCGACCTCACCGCCGCCATGATCACGACGTTTGCGGGCTTTGTCGGCGTTGTGCCGCCCGATGCGCTGATGGCGCATCGCAAGCGCATCTTCGCCCTGCCCGCCCTTGCCGAAACCCTGAAGGCCGAAGGCTTTGCCGCATGATGCTCAACCCCATCCCCTTCTGGTTCCTGCGCCATGGCGAAACGGATTGGAATGCGGAAGGGTTGAGCCAGGGCCAGACCGACATCCCGCTCAACAAGGTCGGTCAGATGCAGGCGGCGCGTGCGGCGCGCACGCTGGCCGGCACCAGGATCACGACCATCGTGGCCAGCCCGCTCAGCCGCGCGCGCGTCACGGCCGAGACGGTGGCCGCCACGCTCGGCCTGCCCGTGCGATTCGATGAAGAGTTGATGGAGGTGAATTTCGGCGAGCAGGAGGGCAAGCCGATGGGCGATTGGTATGATGACTGGATCGCCGACACCTACACGCCGGCGGGCGCCGAGCCCTTCGCCGCGCTGCGCGCCCGCGCCGTGCGCGCCATCAACCGCGCAACCGCGCTGCCCGGCCCGGTCATGGTGGTGGCGCATGGCGCATTGTGGCGCGCCTTTCGCTATGAGGCGGGCCTGCCCTCCAATGTCCGCACGCCGAATGCGCTGCCGCTTTTCGCGCAGCCGGGGCCGGAAAGCTGGACGCTGGAAGCCCTCGAACTCGCAGCGGAGACCTGATTCATGGCACAGGCGGAACCAGGCTGGCAGCTCATTCAGGGCGGAAGACTGACGGACCCCTCGCTGCGCCGCGCGGCCGTGACGGATATCCTGATCCAGGATGGCGTGATCCGTGAAGTGGGCGAGAACCTGTCGGCGCCCGAGGGCACGCGCCTGGTGGATGCCAGCACGAACCTGCTGCATCCCGGCCTGATCAACGCGCATACCCATGGCCATGGCGGCCTGGCCCGCGGCCAGGGTGACCGGATGAGCCTGGAGACGCTGCTGGCCGCCGCCCCCTGGATTGGCGGCGGGCGCAACTTGCAGGACAAGCGCCTTTCCACCCTGCTATGCGCGGCGGAGATGGTGGCGAAGGGCTGCACCGCCGCCTATGACCTGACCATGGAAATGCCGCTTCCGAGCGTGGAAGGGCTGGACGCCATCGCCGATGCCTATGCGACGGTTGGCATGCGCGCGCTGATCGCGCCCATGGTGGCGGATCGCTCGCTGTATGAAGCGATTCCAGGGCTGATGGATGCCCTGCCGGACAAGCTGCGCGCCGAGGCCGAAAAGGTGAAGTTCCGCCCCTGGCAGGAGACCATTTCCGCCATGGATGCGGCGCTGCGCGGCTGGCGCTGGAGCGCGCAGGATATCCGCTTCGCCGTGGCGCCCACCATCCCGCATCATTGCAGCCAGGAATTCCTCTGCGGCTGCCGCGACCTCGCCCGCAAGCATGGCGTTGGCCTGCACAGCCATGTGGGCGAGAGCAAGGTGCAGGCGGTGGTGGGCATGCAGAAATACGGCATGACGCTGGTGCATTACATGGACAGCCTGGGGCTGATCGGCCCCGAATTCACCGTGGCGCATGGTGTCTGGCTGGATGATGACGACCTCCGCCTTTTGGCGGATCGGGGCGCCTCCATCGCGCATAACCCGGCCTCCAACATGAAGCTGGGCAATGGGATGTTCCGGCTGAAGCGCGCTTTGGATCTTGGCGTGAATGTCGGCATCGGGACGGATGGCGTCTCCAGCGGGGACAATGGCAATATGTATGAGGCGATGCGGCTGGCGGCCTTCACCTCGCACGTCCAGAAGCCCGATCCTTATGAGTGGGCCACGGCGGAGCAGGTGTATCGCGCCGGCACCATCGGCTCGGCCCGCGCGCTGGGGATTTCGGATATTGGCGCCATCGCGCCGGGCATGAAGGCCGACATCGTGTTTCTTGATCTGCACAAGACGCAATGGATGCCGCACAACGCGACCATCAACCAGATGATCCACGCCGAAGACGCGACCGGCGTGCGCCATGTGATGATCGGCGGGCGTTTCGTCTATCGCGATGGGCGGCACACCATGCTGGACATGGCGAAGCTGGCGGATGAGGCGGAGGAAGCCCGCGCCCGCCTGGAAGCCGCCGCAGCAGGGGCCAAGACGCTGTTCGAGGCGCTGGAACCGGTGGTGGCGAGCTTTTGCTCAGGCTTGGCCGCGCGGCCTTATCACCTCAGCCGCTACATGTGCGACGCGCCGAATTCGGGGCTTTGATCGCTCAGGGCGAACAGGAACCGCGGCGCGGCTGAGCTGCCTATTCCAAACGCAGGGGGCGATACCCTCTGAAGGTAAAGCCTTTTTCTGCCATG
>CANHTE010000159.1 GCA_947462945.1 Acetobacteraceae bacterium | reverse complement strand
GGGCAGCAAGCCATCCGGCTATTCCTTCCTGCCGGAACTGGCGGATTGCGTGGCCACGCAGATTTCCATCGAGGCAGCGCAGCCCAGGCTGGACCTCGCCATCCTCAAGGAATTGCCCGGCAAGACCATCATGCTGGGGGTACTCGATCTCGGCTCGAAGGAGGTGGAGACGGCAGAGCTCGTGGCCCAGCGCATCCGTGCCGGGCTTGCCGTGCTGCCGCCGGAAAAGCTGGTGCCGGCGCCGGATTGCGGGATGAAGTATCTGCCGCGCGAGCGCGCCTTCGGCAAGCTGAAGGCCCTGGCCGATGGGGCCGCCATCGTGCGCCGCGAATTGGGGGCGTAGCGGGCCGCGCCCGCCCCTTATTGATTGAGGTTCACCCGCCGGCCGATCTCGACCCATTGCGCCACCACCGCCCGCGTCTGCGCCTCATGCTCCTCCGGCGTGTTGTTGATCGGCTGGTAGCCCATGGTTTGCAGCCGCTCGCGCATCGCCGGTTCCGCCATGGCGGTGCGGAACGCGTCGGCGATGGCCTGACGGATCGGCAGCGGCGTGCCGATGCGCGCATGCAGGCCCCAGAGGCTCGCCACCTCCACACCCGGCAGGCCCGCGGCCGTGAAGGTCGGGATGCTGGGGTCCACGCCATCGGTCGTCTTGGCGATGGCGCGGACACTCCCCGCGCGGATCAACTGGCCCGAGGCCGCGAAGCCGCCGATATTCATGCTCACCTCGCCCGACATCAGCGCCGTCAGCGCCGGGCCGGAGGAGCGATAAGGCACATGGATCAGCTCGATCCCCGCCTGCAATTGCAGCATCACGCCGGTGAAATGCGTGGAGGAGCCAATCCCGCCCGAGGCGAAGCTCAGCCGCCCCGGCTGCGCCTTTGCAAGGGCGATCAACTCGGCCAGGTTTGCGGCCGGCACCTGTGGCCCCAGGATGAGCACGACAGGCGCCTGGGCCAGCATGCTGATGGCGGCGAAATCCCCCAGCGTGTCGAAAGGCAGGCGCGGGATGATGGCGGGGTTGAAGTAGAAGGCATTGTCGCAGGCGAGGATGGTGTAACCATCGGGCGCCGAGCGCGAGACGAATTCCGCCCCGACAATCGCCGTCGCATCCGGCCGGTTCTCCACCACGATGGTTTGCCGCAACAATGCGGAGACGGCGGGGACAAGCGTGCGGATCAGGATATCCGTCCCGCCGCCGGGCGCACGGGGGATGACCATGCGGATCGGCCGGTCGGCGAAGCTCACCCCCTGGGCGCGGGACTGGAGTGCTGGCAGGGCCAGCGGCACGGCAAGCGGCCATGCAAGCATTGGGCGGCGATGGATCATGGGCTCACTCCTGGTGAGCCGGGATGATCGCGGCGCCCTCCACCCCGCGTCAACACGCCATTTCAGGAGGGCGCGACATCGAGGCGAATGACGCCCTCCGCCACGGCAGGATACATGCCCATCACCTTGGGGTCATGGCCCGGGATCACATGCGCCGCACTCTCGCCCAGGCTCGGCAGCAGGGCTTGCGCGGCCAGATAATCCGCCACATTCACCACCACCGGGAAGGGAATGCCCGTCTGCGCATTGGCGTAGAAATGCATCGCATCCGAAGCCAGGACCACCCAGCCCCGCCTGGTGTGCACGCGCACCACCTGCAAGCCCGGCGCGTGGCCACCCACATGGCGCACCGTCATGCCGGGAGCCACCTCGCTCTCGCCATCATGGAAGGTCACGCGCTCGCCGTGCACGAGTCGCACGAAGCTGACCACCTGCTCCACATCATAGGCGCGGCGCAGGAAGGGGCGGCACATGCAGGGGCCGACCGCGTGCTCGATCTCGCAGGCCTGGGCGTGGAAGCGGGCGCGGGGGAATTTCTCGAAATTGCCGGCATGGTCCCAATGCAGATGGGTGCTGATGACGCCGGTCACATTTTCGGCCTTCACGCCGATGGCGGCCAGGCCCTCGGTCGGGCAGCGCAGGAAATCATGGCCGCGGGCGGTGCAGGTCGCCTGGTCGGCGCCGCTGTCGATGATGATGGCCTGGCCGTCCCGCACCGCGGCCCAGATGAAGAAATCCATCGGCATCGGCCCGTCATGCGCGTCCCCGGGCGAGACCATGAACTGGTCCCGCGCCAGGCGGCGCGGGTTGGTGGCGTAGCGGATGGCGTAAAGCTCATAGGTCATGGCGGTGGCCTCCCAGGCTTTTTCAAGTGTTGCGGCTGCGCAAGGCGGCTCGGATACAGCGTTCAAACACAGTCCTCGCCATGCTGGACAGGCGCGCGGGCGGCGTCCAGCCTGCGCTGAGAGCCAGGAGGAAACGCCATGCGCATGAAAGCCGCCGTGCTGCACGCCCAGGGCCTGCCGCGCCCCTATGCCCGGACACAGCCCATGCGCATCGAGGAGGTGGAATTGGCACCCCCCGGCCCGGGCGAGGTGCTGATCGAAATCGCCGCCGCCGGGCTTTGCCATTCCGATCTCTCCACCATCGAGAATCAGCGCCCAAGGCCGCTGCCGATCATCATCGGCCATGAGGGGGCGGGCATTGTCCGCGCGTTGGGCGAGGGGGTGACGGGCCTGCGTGAGGGCGATCACGTCGTGGCGCTGTTTGTCACCAGCTGCGGCGAGTGCCGGCATTGCGCGCGTGGGCGGCCCAATATCTGCGGGGCCTCCTTCGATGCGCGGGCCAAGGGCACGCTGATGTCAGGCGCGCGGCGCCTGAAGCGGCTGGATGGTGAGGTGGTGAACCACAATTCCGGTCTCTCGCTCTTTGCGCAATTCGCGGTGGTGATGCGGGACAGCCTGGTGAAGATCGAAAAGGACATCCCGCTGGAGGATGCGGCGCTGTTCGGCTGCGCGGTGATGACCGGCGCGGGCGCCATCCTCAATACGGCAAGGCTGCGCCCGGGTGAGGAAGTGGCCGTGGTGGGCCTGGGCGGCGTGGGCATGAGCGCGCTGATGGCCGCCGTCGCGGCCGGCGCCACGCGCATCATCGCGGTGGATACCAGCCAGGCCAAGCTCGACCTCGCGCGCGAGTGGGGGGCGACGGATTGCTTCCTCGCCGGCCATGCCGATTGCGCGGTGGCCGTGCGTGAGGCGACGGCGGGCGGGCTGGACACGGTGATCGAGACGGCGGGCAGCATTCCCGCGCTGGAATTGGCCTATGCCATCACCGCGCGCGGCGGCAGCACCATCAGCGCCGGGCTGCCCAATGTGGCCGCCAAATTTGCCTATCCGCATGCTGCGCTGGTGAGCGAGGAGCGCAGCATTCGCGGCAGCTACATGGGAAGCTGCGTGCCCCGGCGGGACATTCCGCTGCTGCTGGGCCTGTATCAATCCGGCAAGCTGCCGGTGGACCGGCTGAAAAGCGGCTTCGTCAGCCTGGAACAGATCAATGAGGGGTTTGACCGCCTCTCGGATGGCACGGTGCTGCGGCAAATCCTGCGGCCAAACGCCGCCTGAGCCGATTTCAGGTCGGCCTTATGGGTCTGGGCCATCCAGGATCCATTGCAGGGGGGCCACGGCCAGGGCAGCGAAGACGCGCAGCAGGGGCAGCTGCGCCTCACTGTAATGGCCGGCCGCATGCAGCAGGTTGAGCGCGCCGAGCGTGTGGCCATTCCAGCGGATGGGCATGTTCACGCAGGATTCGCAGCCGAGCGAGAGGATCAGTGCATGATCCGGGAAGGCCTGCATGATTTCGGCGCGGTCCCGGCAGAAGCGCGCCTCACCGGCCTGCACCACGCGGCGATGATAATCGCTCCCACTCTGCACCTGCTTGTAGCCACCCACGGGATATTCCACCGGGCGGCTGGAATGGAAACGCCGGTTCAGCCCACGCGCCTCATCCAGCACCAGCACGGTGAACAGACGGTGGCCGATCATGCTGGCCAGCGCCGCGTCCATGGCGGCCAGGCCGACCTCCGGCTGGCCCGGCGAGGCGAGGGCGCGGGCGAGGTCCTCCAGCGTCATGGCGTAGCGCCGATCGGTGTCATGCGCGTCTCCCTATCCGCTTGCATGGGCGGCTTGCGGCGGCAGCATGGGCGGCTTGGACGAAAAAGGGAACGGCTTGGCCACGCCGGAGGGGCGGGGCGAAAAAGAAACGGACCGGCCGGGTTTCCCCAACCGGTCCGTGGCCCGTGAGGGCCAGTCTGGCGGAGGCTTGCCGGGAAATAGCCTCCGCCTGATGCCATCAGCAGAGACCCTCGCGGGCAGCATGACGACAAGCGGGAGGTTGCCCGGGCTGATCCTGCCTGCGGATGGGAGCGTGATTAACTCGAAGCAATTGCGAGTCAGGGAATCGGACATGTTGACAGTCAACTTGTCCGAAAAATCTGACACATCTTGATCATTGTGACCGCAATGATCCGTCGCTATCCCAAGACCAGCTTGGCTTGGACCTGGCGGGGAGGCAGAGGGACAGGGCCGCAAGCGGCGGGGGCCAGGCGCATGGCGCGGCCGCGAAAAAAAATTCAGCGCGCGGCGGCGGAAAGGCGTTTCCAGGTCAGCACCAGCACATCGCGGCTGGAGGGTAGGCGCGAATCGGCGGGCTCCACCGGCGTCACCCCATGCATCACGCGCCGATCGTCCAGCACGGCGAGGTCCAGCAGGCCGTCCAGGGTGAAGCGGGCCAACTCGCCCCCCGCATCATCGGTGACGCGGGTTTCGCCGCCCAGGAGGTTGGTGCGCGCCAGCATGGCGATCAGCACGACATCCACGCCGTCATGATGCACGCCCTCGGGCGTGGGCAGGCCGGGGGTGCCGGGCGCCGCTTCGACGCGGAACTGGTGCATTTCGACGAACCAGGGCGTGCCGGGGTGCAGCCCATCGGCCACGGCGCGGCCCAGAACCAGCAACCCGGCGCTGACCGGGTTCCGCACCACCGCATCCTCGACCGGTGCG
>CANHTE010000158.1 GCA_947462945.1 Acetobacteraceae bacterium | reverse complement strand
AGCAGATGCGCCTTGCCCGTGCCGGCCTCGGCCAGAAGGGCGTCAATCTGCGCCAGGATATCGGCGGTCTGCCCCTCGGTATCCAGGCTTGCATCATCGGCCACCTGGCCGGCCAGCCAGACCAGCCCGCCATGCACCACGGCGCCGGAGAGCCGCCCTTCTTCCGCCAGACGTCGGATCATCGGATTCCCCCTTTTCGAAGCTTCAGCTTTGCCCCACATGGGCGGCCATGGACAAGCTTCTCGACCGCCTGATGATCGCCAGCCGCTATATCCTGGCGGTGTTCTACCTCGGCCTTGCCGTGGCGCTGGCGGCCTATGCCGTGAAATTCGGCTTCAAGGTGTGGAAATTCGCCTCCACCATCCTGACCGAGACGGATGACAACCAGATCCTCCTGGGGATGCTCTATCTGGTGGATAGCGCCCTGGTCGCCTCGCTGGTCGCGATGGTGGCCATCTCCTCTTATGACAGCCTGGTCTCCAAACTGACGGATGAGACGAGCAGCAAGGAAATTTCCTGGGTTACCAACCTCGACCCCGGCAATCTGAAGCTGAAGGTGGCGCTCGCCATCATCGCCATCAGCTCGATCCACCTGCTGCAGAAATTCATGAATGTGGACAGCCTGGATGACCGCACGCTGATGTGGGGCGTCATCATCCACATGTGCTTCGTGGCGGGCGCCCTGGTGCTGGGCTTCCTCGATCGGATGCAGGCACAGACGAAGGTGATCGCGAAGGGGGCGAGGGCGAAGGAGGGTTAGCGCCCGGGCGTCCCTGGTGGCGCCACCAGGGATGCGGGCGGCCCACTATGGCGCATCCATGGCCGCGCGGATCATCGCATGCGGGACGGTCACGGTGTTCGTCTGCCAGGAGCCCCGGAGCATGTCCCACCCCCATAAATTCACGCAGAGGTCTTCGGCGCTGTCGCGCAGGTTGTAGGACCCGTACCATCGCTCCAGCGTGCCGCGCGCGTCACGAAACTCCCGAGGTTGGGTTTGTGTGCGGATGGGCAGGGCGTAGCGAAACCACCCCCCCTCCGGCAAGACTGGTGGATTGGGTATCACACCGAAATCGCCGAACCAACCCGCCTGATCCCAGAGCATGACACGATCGACCAGAGGGCCGTGGGGATGGGCCCGGGTGATGTCCGACCGGCCCCGGCATTCAATGGCGTAAGGACTGAAACCGTTGGCATGGCGGCTGGTATAGGCACGCAAATCCTGGGTGGTGGCCAATACGATGACCGCACCGACCGGGGAACCATGTTGAAAATCACCGAACCGTGGGTTGACGAATGGCGCGTGGCGCATCGGCACCACCGAGACCAATGTCAGGTCGCGAATGGGGGGCGGAGCGCATGCTGACACCACCAACAGCATCAGCGTCAAGCCCAGCCTCCGCGGGAACCGCCTCATCGGCCAATCACCCTGAGCCATTGACCGCCGCCTTGAGGGTCGGCGGCGCGCAACAAACCCCCAAACTCCCCATGCCGAATATTCGCCTGCACATGGCGCGTCGCGAATTCGCGCGGGCCGTCGCCATAGGGCCCGCCCACGGCCGCGAGCATGTTGGACCTCTCAAAGCTGCCGCCGCCCACGGCCTCGACATTGATCCATTCGCGCGCCCCATCGGACACGCTGCGGAGGAAATCGGCGCGCATCGGGTTGTCGGTCGCCTTGCCCGCCGAGCCGACGGGATCCACCGTCACCAACAGGTCCACGGGACGGCCGCGCTGGCCCAGCTCAGCGGCAACCCGCGCCGCCGTGTCGCCGCCCCAGCTATGGCCGATCAGGACGATGCGCGTGCCATAGGGGACATCGCCGATCTGGCGCAGGATTTCCAGGCGGCCATCATGCGGGACATAGATGGAGCGGCCGTTTGGAATCTGACCACCAAATTCATCACGAAACCTGCTCACTATTGCTGACCTCGCATCCAAGGCACCACCCACAAAAACCACCAAGGTGGGTCGAGCCGACGCTTCCGCCGGACTGACCGCGGTTTCGGGCATTCCTGCCGGGCTGCGGCCGCCTTCAGCCGCCGCCGCGCCGCGGCTCTGGGTATATGCGCCTACACGCTCCTCGCGCCCATTGCGGCGCCTTGTGTGCGCGCGCACCTGCACCTCGCGCCTGCCGCCATTGCGTGCCGACCGCTCAAGCGCCTGGAAGCCGGCGCCGACCCAGTCTCGATAGGTCTCGCGGTCGGGATGGCTCCACTGCCAATAGCGCGGATCGCGCATTGCTCGGCGCAGGGTTTCGTCATTGATCAGGACATCTGTCATGGCAAAATTCCTTTCTAATTTGGAATTTATACCTATAGTCCGCTTCAGTCGAGAAAAATCACGGGGCTAAACCTCCTCCACGCTCGCCACCCCCGCCACCAGCTTCATCGCCTGCATCATCCGCGGCGAGACATTCCAGCCGCCGGGCAGCGTCAGCTCCACCTCCTGCCCCGGGGCCAGGCGCGGGATCAGGCTGACGCGGCCCTTGCCGCGGCCATCCCGCTCCAGGATGTTGCGAATATCCGGCACGGCGGTCGCGGCATCCAGATAGATGCGCATGCCCTGGCCGACCCCGGCCGCCGCCTTGTCCAGCCGCTCCACATCCATGGCCGTCAGGCGCAGCGCCTCGCCCTCCAGCTTGGCATCCGCCGTGATGAGCACCGCCGTGCCCTCCTCCAGCATGTCGCGGGAGCGGTTGAGCACCTCGCTGAAGAAGGTCACCTCATAACTGCCAGCCTGGTCCGAGAGGCTGATCCAGGCCATGCGGCTGCCGGTGCGGGTGTTTCTTTCCTTTTTCGCGTTCACCGTCCCGGCCAGTTTCAGGCGCGATGAACCCGCCCGCACCCGGTCCGCAATCACGGCGGAAGGCGTGGCGCCCAGCCGGCGCAGCGCGCCCTTGTATTCGTCCAGCGGATGGGCCGAGAGGTGGAAACCCACCGCCTCCGCCTCGAAGCCCAGCTTGTCGAGCTGCGGCCAATCGGGGATGTCGGGCAGGCGCAGCAAGGGCGGGCCTTGCTCCACTTCGCCAAACAGGCCGATCTGGTTGCTGGCGCGGTCCTCGGCCGAGGCTTGCGCGCGGCGCAGCACCGTCTCGGCCCCCGCCACCAGGCGGGCACGATTGCCCTCCAGGCTGTCAAAGGCGCCGGCCTTGGCGAGGTTTTCCAGCTGCATCTTATTCAGCAGCTTGGGGTCCACCCGGGCCGCGAAATCCGCCAGGCTGGTGAAGGGGGCATCGCGCGCGGCGGTCAGGTCCCGCATCGCCTGCATGCCCACGCGCTTCACGGCGGCCAGCGCGAAGCGGATGGCCGCCCCAGCTTCCGCTTCTTCGATGGTGAATTCCGCGCCGCTGAGATTGATGTCCGGCGGCAACACCTTGATGCCGACTCGTGACGCCTCCTGCATGTGCGAGGCCAGCTTCTCCGTCTTGTCCAGATCAAGCGACATCGAGGCGGCGAGGAAGGCCACCGGATGGTTCGCCTTCAGCCAGGCCGTGTGATAGGCGACCAGCGCATAGGCGGCCGCGTGGGATTTGTTGAAGCCGTAATTGGCGAATTTCTCCATGAGGTCAAAGACCTCGCCCGCCTTCTCCGCCGGCACGCCATTCTTCTCGGCGCCCTCGCAGAAGAAGGCGCGCTGCTTGGCCATGGCCGCCGCATCCTTCTTGCCCATGGCGCGGCGCAGCAGATCGGCGCCGCCCAGCGAATAGCCGGCCATCACCTGAGCGATCTGCATCACCTGCTCCTGATAGACCATGATGCCGTAGGTCTCGCCCAGGATGTGCTGGATGGAGGGGTGGGGTGCCGCCCAGGGCTCGCCATGCTTGCGGGCGCAATAGGCCGGGATGTTTTCCATCGGGCCAGGCCGATAGAGCGAGACGGCGGCGATCAGATCCTCGAAGCGGTCGGGGCGCATGGAGCGCAGGCAGTCCCGCATGCCCTGGCCTTCGAACTGGAAGACGCCGGCCGCATCGCCCTTGGCCAGCATCGCGTAGGTGCGCTCGTCATCGAGCGGCAGCTTGTCGAGATCCACCTCGATGCCGCGCGCCTTCAGGAGTTGCACCGCGCGTTGCAGCACCGTCAGCGTCTTGAGGCCCAGGAAGTCAAACTTCACCAGGCTCGCCTGCTCCACGTACTTCATCGAGTATTGCGTGATGAGCGAGGGCGAGCGCGGGTCGCGATAGATCGAGGTGATTTCGATCAATGGCCTGCGGCCGATCACCACGCCGGCCGCATGGGTGGAGGCGTTGCGGTACAGCCCCTCCACCTGCAGGGCGGTGTCCAGCAGCTTGGCCACGGCCTCATCGTTTTCCTGCATCTCCTGGAGCTTGGGCTCGCCCTTGATGGCATCGCCCAGGCTGACGGGATTGGCCGGGTTGTTGGGTATCAGGCTGGCGATCTTGTCCACCTGGCCATAGGGCATGCCCAGCACGCGCCCCACATCGCGCACCGCCGCCTTGGCCTGCAATTTGCCAAAGGTGATGATCTGCGCCACGCGATCAGCGCCATATTCGCGCTTCACATAGTCGATCACCTCATCGCGCCGGTCCTGGCAGAAATCGATGTCGAAATCCGGCATGGAGACGCGCTCGGGATTGAGGAAGCGCTCGAACAGCAGCCCGAAGCGCAGCGGATCGAGGTCGGTGATGGAAAGCGCCCAGGCGGCCACGGAACCAGCACCCGAGCCACGGCCCGGCCCCACCGGAATACCCTGTTCCTTCGCCCATTGGATGAAGTCCGCCACGATCAGGAAATAGCCTGAGAACCCCATCTGCTCGATGACGCCGAGTTCGTATTCCAGCCGCTCGGCATGCAGCGGGGGGACGCCTTCGGGGAAGCGGCGGGCCAGGCCGGCGCGGGCCATATTGGCCACGGTCTCGGCCTCGGTCTTGCCGGGTTGGACCTTGGGGCAGATCGGCAATTCGGGCTTCTTGGT
>CANHTE010000157.1 GCA_947462945.1 Acetobacteraceae bacterium | reverse complement strand
GGTGACCGTCACCTTGCGCAATGCCGGGGCATTGGCCGTCGAATTCACCCTGAGCGGGGAGTTGGCCGGCAATGGCCTGCGCTCCATCGGCACCGCCACCGTCCGGCTGCCACGCGGGCAGAATATCCGTGTGGGGTTGATGCGCGCCCATGCGGGCTTCCTGGCGGAAAGCGTCCTGACGTTGCGCGGTGCCGCCTGCGCCCTCCGCCCGGCTTGACGCTGGCCGGGTCTGGACGCGATGCCCGGCCAGGGGCAGTTTCCACCCAGCGGAGGAAATCACCATGGCCGAACCAGACTACGTCTATATCCCCGAAGCGGAGCTGGAAGGCTTCGTCACCCGCATCTTCACGGCCTCCGGCTGCACGCCCGCCGAAGCGGCACGAATTTCCAACCACCTGGTTGGCGCCAATCTGGCCGGCCATGACAGCCACGGCGTGGTGCGCGTGCCGCGCTATGTGGAGTGGCAGAAGGCCGGCCATGTGCTGGCCGGGCAGGAGGTGGATGTCATCACCGATGGCGGGGCCTTCGTGTTGCTGGATGGCAAATTCGGCTTTGGTCAGACCGTGGCGCAGCAGGCGGCCGAGCTCGGCATCGCCCGCGCGCTGCAGAATGGCGCCTGCATCGTGGGCCTGCGCAACGCCGGGCATATCGGCCGCACCGGGGATTATGCCGAGATGGCGACGGCTGAGGGCCTGATCTCCATCCATTTCGTGAATGTGGCGGGTTCGGTGCTGGTGGCACCCTTTGGCGGGACGGAGCGGCGGTTCTCCACGGCCCCCTTCTGCGTCGGCGTTCCCTTGCCGAGCGGCCCGGTGATCCTGGATTTCGCCACCTCCTTCGTGGCCGAGGGCAAGGTGCTGGTCGCCTCCAACGGCGGCAAGGCACTGCCAGAAAACGCGCTGATCACCGCCGATGGCCGGATGTCGGGTGATCCGCACACGCTTTATGGCGATTATGCGCCAGTGGGTCCGCGCAATGCGGCGGGCGGCACGGGCGCCATCCGCGCCTTTGGGGACCATAAGGGCTCCGGCCTTGCCTTCATGTGCGAATTGCTGGCGGGGGCTTTGACCGGCGGTGGCTGCTCCGGCCCGATTACCGAGCGCGCGCGCATCGCCAATGGCATGCTCTCCATCTATCTCTCGCCGCAGCATTTCGGCGATGAGGCCGCCTTCCACCAGGCCGCGCAGGATTACATCGCCTGGGTGAAGTCCTGCCGCCCGGCTGATCCGCAGGCGCCGATCCTTGCCCCCGGAGACCCGGAGAATGAACGCCGCGCCCAGCGCCGCGTGACCGGCCTGCCGCTTTCGCGCGATGCCTGGCAGGGCATTCTGGACACCGCCGCCTCGCTCGGGATCAACGGGCCCGAGGGGGTCTGAGATGAGTGCCACGGCCTACGAGATTTACCGCGCGGCGCGGGAGCGCGTCATCACCGCGGCCGGCCGCCGCATTCCCCAGGCCTCGGCCGCCAGCCAGGCGCGGGCGCTCGGGCTGTGGCGCGGCAAGGAAGTGAAGTTCACCAATGAGGCGCAGTTCCTTCTGGTGCTGGACCTGGCGATTCTGGGCCCGGTCGGCGGCCATGGCCGCGCGCTGGACCGTGAAGCCAAGGTGGGCGAATACCCGGAAGGCAGCGATGATGCCCGCGTGCTGGCGGCCCTGTCGCGCGCGGCCTTCACGCTGTTCCGTGCCGGTGCCCCGCACCCCGAGGGCGGCATCATGGCGGAGGATGTGCTGCGCGGCACCCCCCTGCATATCCAGGACCAGGTGCTGGCGCGCGAGGAGGTGCAGGGCTGCGGCTTTGCCGGGCGCCTGATGCGGATGGAGGGCTTCGAGATGACCTGCGGCGCCGTGGCCCCCATCACCGATGAGGTGATCGAGGCGCTGCTGGGCCGCGCCGCGCCCATCCAGCCCACGCCGCGCTTCCTGCCGCCGCTGACGCCGCTGATGGAGCAGGATGTGGCGGCGCTGCGCGCTGCGGCGATGGCCGAGGATTTTCCCGCCCGCGTTTACCGCGCATCACTGGATCACGGGCTGTTCGGCCAGCTACCCCAGTAGAGCGGGTTCCGTAGAGCCGTTTCCTGGCAGCGACGAGTGTGGGGGTTATCGCCCTTCCTGCGCCAGCCGGAAAGGGCTCGCCGGATAGGTTCCCAGCACGCGCAACTCGCGCGAGAAATAGCGCAACTCCTCCAGCGCGCGGAACAGGTTGGGCTCGTCCGGGTGGCCGTCCACATCGCACAGAAACTGCGTCGCGGTGAAGGCGCCATCCAGCATGTAGGATTCGAGCTTCGTCATATTCACGCCATTGGTGGCGAAGCCGCCCAGCGCCTTGTAGAGCGCGGCTGGCATGTTGCGCACACGGAAGACGAAGGTGGTGACGGGGTGCGGAATGTCTTGCGGGGGCGGCAGCTTGCGCTCGCGCGACATGACGTAGAAGCGCGTGGTGTTGTGCAGCGCGTCCTCGACGTTGCGGCGCAGAATCTCCAGGCCATAGACTTCCGCCGCCAGCGCGCTGGCCACGGCGGCATCCTCCATCGTGCCCTCACGCGCGATGATTTCGGCGGCACCGGCCGTATCCGCCTGGATCACGGGGGTGAGATCCAGCTCCTTCATGACCTTCAGCACCTGGCCGAGGGCCATGGGGTGGCTATGGGCACGGCGGATGCCGGCCAGGGTCGCGCCTGGCCGGGCCAGCAGGCAATGCTCGACGCGCTCGAAATGCTCGCCGATCACCGACAGGCCGGATTCGGGCAGCAGCCGATGGATATCAGGCACGCGGCCCGCCAGCGAGTTTTCGCAGGGCAGCATGGCGAGGTCGGCGTGGCCGTCGCGCACCGCGGCCATCGCAGCTTCGAAGCTGGGTGAGGGCGGGGTGGCCCAGCCGGGATAGGCGTGGCGGCAGGCGAGGTCCGAATAGGCGCCAGGCACGCCCTGGAAGGCGATGGTCTCGCTCATGATCACTCCAAAATCCGGCGTGCGCGTTCAAGATCCTCGGGCGTGTCCACGCCGAAGGGGCCGTGTTCGATCCGCGCGGCGCCGATGCGCATGCCGGCCTCCAGCGCGCGCAATTGCTCCAGCCTTTCGCGGCGCTCCAGCGGGGATTCGGGCAGGCGCACAAAACGATCCAGCGCCGCCCGGCGATAGGCATAGACGCCGATATGGTGCCAGCGCGGCCCCTCCCCCCAGGGGATCGGGTTGCGGCTGAAATACAGCGCAGGCGCCACCTCGGCCCCTTCCGCAAAGGCGCAGGCGGCCTTCACGAAGGATGCGGTATTGGCCTCCATCTCATCGGCGATGGGGCAGACCAGCGTGCCGATATCGGTCGCTCTGTCCCCCAAGGGCTTGAGGACGGACCAGAGCAGCGCCGGCTCCAGGGTCGGGAAATCGCCCTGGAGGTTCACGACCACGTCATGCGCGCCAAAGGGGTCAAGCTGGGCCAGGGCGCGGTGGATGCGATCCGTCCCGCTGGGCACGTCATCGGCCACCAGCACCGCCCGTCCGCCCGCCGCTTCCACGGCCGCCACGATCTCGGGCTCGCCGGCGGCGACGGCGACCGGGCCAATTCCGGCCTCCCGGGCGCGTTCCAGGACATGAATGATCATGGGCCGGCCGCCGATTTGGGCCAGGGGCTTTCCGGGCAGGCGGGTCGCCGCCATGCGCGCGGGAATGATGATGATGGGGTTCACGCAGAAATCCGAAGGTGAAACGAGGGCGAGGGACGGTTGATGCGGCGCAGCACCGCCTGTATTGAGAGCTACGAATAAGTCAGGGCATGGCATCGCGCAAACGGCGCCATAACGGCCCGATCTTTGAGAAGGGTAAGCTCGGGATGAGCCTGGAAGCCAATAAGATGTTCGCGGCCGTGCTCACCGCCGGCGTTGCCTTCATGAGTGCTGGTGTGATCGGCGGCCTGGTGGTGCATCCCAAGCGCCTGGAGACGGCCGCCATCAGCATTGGCGCCACGCCGCAAACGGCCGCCCCGGTCGCCGCCCCCGCCGCCCCGGCGCTGGAGCCCATCAGCCCGCTGCTGGCAGCCGCCAATGTGGATAGTGGCCGCGCGCTGGCGGGCAGGCTTTGTGCCTCCTGCCACAGCTTCACCGATGGCGGGCGCAATGGCGTGGGCCCGAACCTCTGGGGCATCGTGAACAAGAACCATGCCCAGGTGGCTGGTTTCAATTACAGTGCCGCCAACCGCGCCTTGGCTGACAAGCCTTGGGATTATGAAGCGTTGAACGCCTTCATCGCGGCCCCCAACCGCGCCATGGCCGGCACCCGCATGGCCTATGCCGGCCTGCCCAACACGGCCCAGCGGGCCGATGTGATCGCCTTCCTGCGCAGCCTGGCCACCACCCCGGCGCCGCTGCCCTGATCGCGGCCGAGCTCGTCGCCGCGGCCGAGGCCGCGGCTGATATGGCGGGCGGCATCATCCGCCCCCTCTTTCGCTCGGCCCTGCTGGTCGAGGCGAAGGGCGATGCCTCGCCCGTCACCGAAGCGGACCGCGCGGCCGAACGCGCCCTGCGCGCCTATCTGACCAAGCGTTTCCCCAGCCATGGCATCATGGGCGAGGAATACGGCACCGAGCGTGGCGACGCTGAATATCTTTGGGTGCTGGACCCGATTGACGGCACCCGCGCCTTTCTCACCGGCCGCCCCCTCTTTGGCACGCTGATCGGCCTGCTGCGCCATGGCAAACCCTTGCTGGGGCTGATTGATCAGCCCGTGACGCGGGAGCGCTGGATCGGCGTGGCCGGCCAGCCCACGCGTTTTACCGGCCCGATGGGCGGCGTGGCCGCCTGCCGCGCCTGCCCCAGCCTGGCCACGGCCGAACTCTCCTGCACCTCGCCTGACATTTTCGATGCCGCCGGCGCCGCCCGGTTTGTGCGGGTGCGCCTGGCGGCCCGGCGCGTCACCTGGGGCGGCGAGTGCTATGCCTATGGGCTGG
>CANHTE010000156.1 GCA_947462945.1 Acetobacteraceae bacterium | reverse complement strand
GGGCGCTTCCCCATGCCGCGCCACGCGCCCCATTTGGCGCGCGCGGGCACCACCACGCTGGATCTGGACCTGCAGCGCGCCATGGAAGCCCTGGCGCGGGACGCCCTGGCCCGCCTGCCCGAGCGCGTCTCGCTCGCGCTCATGGTGACGGATTTGCGCACGCGCGAGACCCGCGCCCTGATCGGGGGGGATTGGATGAATCCCGCCCGCGCCGGCGCGCTGGACCTGACGCGCGCCGTGCGCTCCCCCGGCTCCGCGCTCAAGCCGCTGATCTATGCGCTGGCCTTCGAGGCGGGGGTGGTGACGCCCGAGACGGTGATGGAGGATTTGCCCCGCCGCTTCGGTGATTACGCGCCCGAGAATTTCGACCGCGCCTTCCAGGGCCGCCTGCGCATCGCCGATGCGCTGCGGCAAAGCCTGAATCAGCCGGCCGTGGCCCTGCTGAACGAAATCGGCCCGCTGCGTCTGGCCAGTGTGATGAAGGCAGCCGGCGCCATTCCCCGCCTGCCACCAGGGGCCGAGCCCTCATTGCCCCTGGCCCTTGGCGGGGTGGGCGTGACCCTGCGTGAGATGGTGGGGCTCTACGCCATGCTGGGCGATGGCGGCGCCCATGCTTCGGGCCAGGGCGTGATCGAGCCGCGCGCTGCCAATTTGGCCAGCGCCATCCTCGTGCAGCGTTTCCCGGGCGGCGGTCCCGCCGGCATTGCATGGAAGACGGGCACCAGCTGGGGCGGGCGCGACGCCTGGGCGATGGGGATGGACCAGCGCCATGTCGTGGGCATCTGGGTCGGCCGGCCCGATGGCACGCCCATGCCGGACGCCACCGGCGCGCGGCTGGCCCTGCCGCTGCTGGCGCAGGCCTTTGAGCGCCTGCCGCACGCCCCCCGCGCGCCCTTCACCCCGCGCCCGTTGAGCGCCGGCACCCCCCCGCCAACGGATGGGCTGCGCCTGGTGTTTCCGCCGCCCCGCGCCACCCTGCCGGAGGCCGGGCGAGTCGTGCTGCGCGCGGCCGGCGGGCAGCGCCCGCTGACCTTCCTGGTGGATGGCGCCCCCCTCAGCACCGACCCCGCCCGGCGTGAGGTGAGCTGGACGCCCCCAGGCCCGGGCTTCTACCGCATCACCGTGCTCGATGCGGAAGGCGCGGCCGCCCGCACGGAGTTGCGGGTGCGGTGATCCGGGTGTTTCCGGCTATCGGGAAGCGCAGGGGTGTGGCCCTGGTCCAAACACCCCCGGCCCCACCGCAGGGATTGCCAGCAGCCCGTCAGGCCTTCTGCCAGCGCATGAACAAGGCGCAGCCCGCCACCAGCGCCACGGCGAAGGTCAGCAATGCGGCGGCAACCCCGCCCAGCGCGGCCGCACCGCCGCTCAAGCCTTGCAGCACGGCGGCGCCGCCAAAGAAAAAGATGTTCTGGGCCGAGAGCGCGCGCCCCGCTTCTTCCGGGCGAACCAGGCTGCGCAGCAAGGCGAAGCAGAGAATCTGGAAGGTGATGCCGGCCCCGAACAGCACCAGCAAAAGCCCATCCACCCAGGGCGGAAAGCCCAAGGGCCCACCCAGCACCAGCAGCAGAATGAATCCCGCCGCCGCCAGATGCCCGCCCAGCAGCATCCGCCGCAAATGGCCAAAGCGCGAGACCAGCCACCCCGCCACCGCCGGCCCCGCGACGAGTGTCACGGTGCAGGCCAGCAGCACATGCCCGGCTTCGATCCGGCTCATCTCCTTGATGTCCATCAGCCAGGGGCCGCCCCAAAGCCCGCGCACACCCAGCACCGCGCCAAAGGAGACGAAGGCCAGCGCCATCAACCCGCGCAGGCGTGGCGCCATCGCGAATTGCATCACCTCCCGCGCGTTCTGCCAGATGCTGACCCGCGTTGCTTCTGCCGGGCGTTCATGCCGCACGGTGAGGAAGATCGCCGCCATCGCGCCCAGCGCCAGCGCGGCACAGGCCCAGAAGGCCGCGCGCCAGCCGGAGGCCTCGATCAGCCACGCCAGGGGTGAGGCGGATAGCAGCATCCCCGAATTGCCAAAGCCTTGCACCAGCCCGGCCCAAAGCCCGAACTGCGCCTGCGGCACCGCGCGCGCGGCATAGGTCATCGGGCACATCATCATCCCCGAACAGGCGACGCCGAGAACAATCTGCGCCAGCAGCAGCGTGGCGGCCGAAGGCGCGAGGGCCGCCAATGCCGAACCCACCACGGCGATGCCCGTCAGTGTCAATGCCACCGGCTTCACGCCATAACGGTCCAGCCCCACGCCCACCGGGATCATCGCCGCGGCGAAGGCGGCGGGAAAGGCGCTGGTGATGGCCGCCAGGGTTTCCGCGCTGATGGCGAGGTCCCGCGTCAGGACATCCGTCGCCACGGCGGGAAGGGTGCGCACCGCATTGGAGAACACATGCCCGAGCGTGAGCGCGAGCAGCGGAATGGCGATTGGGTTCAATTGCGGAACATCTTGCCCGGATTGAGGATTCCCTTGGGGTCCATCGTCGCCTTCAGGCTGCGCATCACGGCGATGGCCTCCATCCCGTGCTCGGCTTCCAGGAATTCGCGCTTGCCCAGGCCGATGCCATGCTCGCCCGAGCAGGTGCCGCCCAGATCGAGCGCGCGCTGCACGATCTTGCGGTCCAGCGCCCAGGCGCGCTCCATCTCCTCGGGGTTGCCCTCCTCGACCAGGATGATGGTGTGGAAATTCCCATCGCCGACATGGCCGACGATGGGCGCCTCGAAGCCGCTGGCCTCGATATCCGCCTTCGCGCCCAGCAGGGCTTCAGCGAGGCGTGAGATCGGCACGCAGACATCGGTGGTGATGCCACGCTTGCCGGGACGATAGGCGATGCCGGCCCAATAGGCATCATGCCGCGCCTTCCACAGCTTGTTGCGCGTCTCCGCCTCCCGCGCCCAGGCAAAGCCGGAGCCATGGTGCTCGGCCGTGATGCCCTCCACGGTTTCGGCCTGTTCGGCGACGCCCGCCTCGGTGCCATGGAATTCCAGGAACAGGGTGGGCACCGCCGCGTAACCCTCCAGTTTGGAATAGGCGATGCAGGCGGCCATCTGCACCTCATCCAGCAATTCGATCCGCGCCACGGGAATGCCCAGCTGCATGACGGTGATGACGCTGTTCACCGCATCGGCCAGCGTCGGGAACTGGCAGACCGCGGCGCTGGTGGCTTCCGGGATGCCGTGCAGGCGCAACCGCACCCGGGTGATGACGCCCAGCGTGCCCTCACTGCCGATGAAAAGCCGCGTCAGGTCATAGCCATTGGCGCCCTTGCGCGTGCGCCCGCCGGTCTGGATCACGCGGCCATCGGCCAGCACGACTTCCAGCCCCAGCACATTCTCACGGATGGTGCCGTAGCGCACCGCATTGGTGCCTGAGGCGCGCGTCGCGCACATGCCGCCAATGGTGCAGACCGAGCCCGGGTCCACCGGGAAGAACAGCCCCTGGTCGCGCAGGAATTCGTTCAACTGCTGGCGTGTGACGCCTGGTTCGATGAGGCAGTCCATATCCTCGGCGTTGACTTCGAGGATGCCGGTCATGCGGCTGAGGTCCAGCGAAATCCCCGCACGCACCGGGTTGACATGCCCCTCCAGCGAGGTGCCGGCGCCAAAGGGCGTCACCGGCACGCCATGCTGGTGGCAAAGCCTGAGAAGCTCACTCACCTCCCCCGTGGTTTCCACGAAGGCGACGGCATCAGGCAGCGTGGGGGGAGAGGTGTCCTCACCGCGGCTGTGCTGCTGGCGGATGGCGTCATTCGTCGTCAGGCGCTCGCCCAGCATGGCGCGCGCGGCGAGGATGACGGCCTCCACGGAGGAAGCGGGTGAGAGCGAGTTCATGGCGGTTCCTTCCAGGCTGGGGGCATCATGCCTGCTTCCATCGGCTTGGGCGATGGCCGAAGCCGGGAACCAGCCCTTACCAGCCGAACGCATCCGTCCTAGCTTCCACGCCTCGCAAGCATCAGAGGAGGAAACGCGATGGCGAACAAGGTCAAGCAAGCCTGGAAATCGGGCCAGGCCGTGGTGAATGGATGGCTCGCCATCCCCAATGCTTTCAGCGCCGAAATGTACAGCCAGTGCGGCTGGGATTCGGTGACGGTTGATATGCAGCATGGCGTGCAGGATTACCTCTCCTGCGTGTCCTGCTTCCAGGGCATTGCGGCCTCGGGCTCGGGCGCCACGCCGATGGTGCGGGTGCCTTGGAATGAGCCGGGGATCATCGGCAAGGTGCTGGATGCCGGCGCCTATGGCGTGATCTGCCCGATGGTGAATACGGCGCAGGAAGCCGCCAATCTGGTGCAGTTCAGCAAATATCCGCCGCATGGCACGCGCTCCAACGGGCCGATCCGCGCGGGCGCCTATGGCTCCGCCGGCGCCTATCAGCAGACCGCGAATGACGAAATCCTCGTCATCCCCATGATCGAGACCAAGCAGGCGATCGAGAATATCGAAGCCATTCTCGATGTGCCGGGCATTGACGGCATCTATATCGGCCCGTCGGACCTGTCCTTCAGCTATGGCCTGACGCCGAAACTCGATGTGGAAGACCCCTTCATTCTCGGCATCTATGAGATGCTGCTGAAGGAGACATCCAAGCGCGGCATCGCGGCCGGGCTGCATAATGGCTCACCGGAATACGCGAACCGGATGATCAAGATGGGCTTCAAGCTCGTCACGATCGCCAATGAAGTGGGGCTGATGGTGGGTGCGGCGAAAAGCGCCGTGAAGGTGGCGCGGGGCTGAAGCCCCGCGCCTATCTGCACCATCGCCACATGGCGCGCGCTGCATCGGTTCAGGCGTCAAGGCCTGGACTGATGCAGGCTCAGGGAGCATCGCGCCCCACGCTTTTCAGCCAGACAAGCTCTGGTCTTTTTTTATGCCAAGGCCTCTTATGCTGATGGTGGTTTTCGGCGGGAACCTGGGGTTCCTCCGCCTCCACCCTGCAGGAGACGAT
>CANHTE010000155.1 GCA_947462945.1 Acetobacteraceae bacterium | reverse complement strand
GGGCTCGGGCGTGTCCTTGCCGCCGCAATCCAGCACGACCAGGCGCAATTCCGAGCCGATCTGCGGGGCGGCCAGGCCAATGCCGGGGGCCGCATACATCGTGGCCAGCATGCGCGGCGCCAAGGCGCGCACGGCGTCGCCGTCGCCATCGCCGACCGGGCGGGCCTTCAGGCGCAGCTTTGGGTCGGGAACCAGCAGGATGGGGAGTTTTTCGTCGTTCATGATGGCCCCGAGGTAGCGCCTGCCTCCAAGCCTTGCAACGGCGCGGCGGGCGGGCCAAGTCTGCAAGGCTGGGCGTTGCCAATTCGGGACGCCGAGCGGTCCTCGGGACCCGACCTCGCTCTAGGCAGGAGGCTGCATGTCACGTTCCTCGGTGTTTGGTTCACCGCTTTTTCTC
Source organism: Acetobacteraceae bacterium (assembly GCA_947462945.1). GTDB lineage: Bacteria > Pseudomonadota > Alphaproteobacteria > Acetobacterales > Acetobacteraceae > Roseococcus. The sequence goes on along the minus strand of CANHTE010000155.1, from coordinate 4,577 downwards.
GGCTTTGACCATCTCGAACAAATGCTCGACCGCGTGCAGAAGAACGCCGAAGGCTACCCCCCCTACAACATCGAGCAGACGGGCGAGGCGCGGCTGCGCATCACCCTCGCCGTGGCCGGCTTCTCCATGGATGATCTGGCGATCACGCAGGAGGATAACCAGCTGGTCATCCGCGGCCGCCAGCGGGATGATTCGGATGGACGCATCTTCATCCATCGCGGCATCGCCGCCCGCCAATTCCAGCGGGCCTTCGTCCTCGCCGAGGGGATCGAGGTGGAGGGCGCCTTTCTCGACAACGGCCTCCTGCACATTGATCTCCAGCGCCCCATGCCGGAGGTGAAGGTCCGCTCCATCCCCATCAGCCGCCAGGGCACCGGCCCCACCCGCCCCGTGGTGCAAACCCGCATGCGGCGGGAGGAAGAGTAGCCGCCCGGTTTGCGCGCGTGTTAGCCTCACGGCCATGTTTCGGGAGGCAAAAATGCATAAATGGACCAGCCTGTTCCTGGCGGCGGCGATCAGCCTTCCGGCTGGCGCGCAAACCCTCAGCGTGGGCTCCGGCGCGCCGGTCACGACGATTGACCCGCATTTCCACAATGTCGGCCCCAATAACGCGCTGACCATGCACATCTTTGACCGACTGATCGAGCGTGATGGCCGTGCCCGGCCGCACCCCTCCCTTGCCACCGCCTGGCGCGCCGTCTCCGATACGGTCTGGGAGCTGGAGCTGCGCCAGGGCGTCACCTGGCATGACGGCCGGCCCTTCACGGCGGATGACGTGGTCTTCACCTTCGGCCGGGTGCCCAATGTGCCCAATTCGCCCGGCGGCTTTGGCGGGTTTCTCCGCGCCATCCAGCGCGTCGAGGTGTTGAACCCGCATCTGATCCGCCTGCACACCAGCGCGCCCCATCCGCTGATGCCGCTCGACCTGGCTTCGGTGTCCATCATTGCCCGCCACGCGGCGGAGGGGGCCGCCACCGAGGATTACAACGGCGGCCGCGCCGCCATCGGCACCGGGCCCTACCGCTTCGTCAGCTTCCGCACGGGCGACCGGGTGGAGATGACCCGCAACGAGGCCTATTTCGCCGGCCCCGAGCCCTGGGCGCGCCTCAGCTATCGCATGCTGCTGAACGATGCCTCACGCACCGCGGCCCTTTTGGCCGGCGATGTGGATGTGATCGAGCAAATCCCCACCAGTGACCTGGCGCGGCTGCGGCGGGACCCGCGCGTCACCGTCACGGAAATTCCCAGCCTGCGCACCGTCTATATGGCGCCCGACTTCTCGCGCGATGGCGCCCCGCCGGGCGTGACCGACAATGCCGGCCAGCCCCTGGCCCGCAACCCCTTCAAGGATGCGCGCGTGCGCCAGGCGCTCAGCCTCGCCATCAATCGCGATGCGCTGGTGGAGCGGGTGATGGAAGGGGCCGCGCAATCCACCGCGCAATGGCTGCCCCCGGGCGCTTTCGGCTACAACCCCGCCATCCGGCCGGACCCCTTCGACCCCGACGCCGCCCGCCGCCTTCTGGCCGAGGCGGGCTTCCCGGAGGGCTTCCGCCTGACGCTCTCCACCCCCAATGACCGCTGGCCGAATGATGCGCGCCTGGCCCAGGGTGTGGCGCAAATGTGGACGCGCATCGGCGTGCGCACGCAGATCGAGGCGCTGCCCTGGACGGGCTTCGTGCCGCGCCGCGCCCGCGTCGAATTCGGCATGCAGATCGGCGCCTGGGGGAGTTCGACGGGCGAGGCCTCGAACTTCCTGGTGAACATCGTCTCGACGAATGACCGCCAGCGCCTGACGGGTGCCAACAACAACGCCCGCTATTCCAATCCCCGCTTCGATGAATTCACCGCCCGCGCCTCCGCCACCATGGATGAAGCCGCGCGCGAGGCGCTGTGGCAGCAGGCCGTGGCGATGTTCGCCGAGGAGCGGCCGGTGATCCAGCTGGTGCAATATCTGAACACCTGGGCGGTGCGGCGCGGCTTGCGGCATGATCCGCGCATGGATGAGCGGACCATCGCCATGGGGGTCAGGCCGGCGAATTGAGCCGGGGTCCATGCCGGTTTTCCGGGCCGTGCAACTCCTGGATCATGTTGCGCGAAGCCCGGCTGTGACCAGGCGCGCAAAGGCGATTGCGGCCGGTCCCAGCTCGTCCATCGGCATGGTGAGCAGATGCAGAGTCCGGCGGAGCCGAGGCCGCAGTTGCAGCACGCACAGCCCCTCGAGGTCCTGAGGCAGCGCCAGTTCCGGCATGATGGTCAGCCCGAGCCCTTCGCGCACCATGCTGACCAGGGTTGAGTTGTCGCGCACGAGGCATACGACGTCCGGATGGCTCGACGCCGCTGCGAGCAATTCCTCGATGAGCGTTTCGCACCCCCCGCCGGAAAACAGCATGCGTCGTCCGTCAAGCTGCCGCAGGCTGATGGCGCCCTGGCCTGCCAGCGCATCTCGGCTCGGCACAATGGCGACATAGTCGTCCTCGAACACGGCCTGGGCCACAAGGTCCGCATGCGTGCGGCTGGTCACGCCGACCTCCACCACGCCGGCCAGGACCCACTTCGTAATCTCAGGGTCGGTTCCCTCGTAGAGTGCCACCCGGACGCCGGGGTGCTCGGCGCGTAGCCGCCGCAGCCAGCCGGGCAGCAGGCGCACGGCCGCGCTTTGCACGACACCGATACGAAGCGTCCCGCCGAGTTTCGGGCCGGGCGCCGTGCAGGCGGCCGCCAGGCGCTCGACAGCAGCCAATGCCAGCCGTGCTTCCGCGAGGGCTGCGGCACCTGTGGCGGTCGGGGTGGTGCCCTCCCGCCCGCGCACCAGCAGCGCCGTCCCCACGGTTCGCTCCAAGATCGTGACGGCCTGGCTGACCGCGGATTGGGTCATGCAGAGCTGCGTCGCGGCGGCGGTGAAGCTCCCGCATTCGGCAACGGCGCGGAAGCAGCGCATCTGCACAATGGTGACATTAGGAAACATGATGGATCAACATCCATAGAATTAATTTGTCTGATGTAAATCCGAACCGTATCGGAAGGCAATTCATCACGAAGGGACCAGCGCCGATGCCTCGACAGGAACGCGACAGCCTTACGGTGGGCCTCGCCCAGATCGCCCCGGTTTGGCTCGAGCGAGACGCCACGCTTGCGAAGGTCACGGACTGGGTGGGGCGAGCGGCTGCCGCGGGCTGCGGCTTCGTGGCATTCGGCGAGGCGCTGGCGCCGGGCTACCCCTTCTGGATCGAGCACACGGACGGGGCGCGCTTCGAGTCGGACCTGCAGAAGGAGATCCACGCCCACTATCTGGACCAGGCCGTCCAGATCGAGGCAGGACACCTGGACGGCGTCTGCGCCGCAGCTGCCCGGTTCGGCATCGCCGTCATGCTCGGGATCATCGAGCGCCCGTCCGATCGGGGTGGGCACAGCGTCTACTGCGCCCGCGTACATATTGGCGCGGACGGGCGCGTCGCCTCGGTGCATCGCAAATTGACGCCAACTTATGAGGAGCGGCTGAGCTGGGCGCCCGGCGATGGGCACGGGCTGCGGGTCCACCCGGTCGGCCCGTTCACCGTGGGTGGGCTGAACTGCTTCGAGAACTGGATGCCCCTCTCGCGCGCCGCATTATACGCCCAGGGGGAAGATCTGCATGTGGCGCTCTGGCCGGGCAACCTCCGCAACACGGCGGACACGACGCGCTTCCTCGCGCGGGAGGGGCGAAGCTACGTCCTGGCGGTGTCCGGGCTGATGCGCAGCGAGGATGTGCCGAATGCCAGCCCCGCAGCCGCCATGCTGGAGCGCTGCCCCGAAATCCTGGCGGATGGAGGTTCATGCATCGCCGGGCCGGATGGATCCTGGGTGGTGGAACCATTGACGGGGCGAGAGGAACTGATCGTCGCGACACTGAACCACCGCGAGGTGCGCCGCGAACGGCAGAATTTGGACCAGGCCGGGCACTACGCCAGGCCCGACGTCACGCGCCTGGTCGTGGATCGGCGCCGGCTGGGCCTTGCGTCCTTCGACGACGAGCCAAGGCCGTGACAGCGCGTCGCGCGGACTTGGCCGCACCGGCGATGAGGGACCGCGCCGTGCTTCATGCCTGCCGAATGAAGCCGGCAGGCCTGCAACAGTGGCGCCCTACTTCGCCGCCGCCATCTCCTTCCCGGCCGGCGCCACGTCGAGCGCGCCGCCGAATTCGTTCACGGCGTCAATCTCGGTGCCCATCGGGATATTGGTCACCTTCTCCAGGATGAACTCGATCACCACCGGCACCTGGTGCTTTTCCATCAGCGCCTTGGCATCGGCGAAGGCCTGCTTGAACTCATTCGGGCTCTTCACGCGGATCGCCTTGCAACCCAGGCCCTCGGCCACGGCCACATGGTCCACACCATAGCCGGCGAGGTTCTCGTCATGCTCCATGTTGATGTTCTCGAAGGAGAGCGAGACCTCGAAATCCATCTCGAAGCCGCGCTGCGCCTGGCGGATGAGGCCGAGATAGGAGTTGTTCACCACCACATGCAGGTAGGGCAGCTTGTGCTGGGCCCCGACGGCCAGCTCCTCGATGAGGAACTGGAAGTCATAGTCGCCCGAGAGGG
>CANHTE010000154.1 GCA_947462945.1 Acetobacteraceae bacterium | reverse complement strand
CGAGGTGCCGGTCCTGGTGGATTTCTGGGCCACCTGGTGCGGCCCCTGCAAGACGCTGACGCCCGTGCTGGAGCGCGTGGTGCGCGCCGCCGGCGGCCGGGTGAAGCTGGTCAAAATCGACATCGACAAGAACCGCCAGCTGGTTCAGCAGCTGACGCAGATGCAGTTGCCGCTGCAATCCGTCCCCACCGTCGTCGCGTTCTGGCAGGGGCAGATCGCCGATCTTTTCCAGGGGGCGCTGCCCGAGGGCGAGATCAAGGCCTTCATCGAAACGCTGCTCAAGGCCGCTGGGGGCCAGATGCCCTCAGCCGAATTGCTGGCCGAGGCGAAGACCTTGCTGGATGCGGGGGACGCCACCGGCGCCCTCGAAATCTACGCAGCGTTGGGCCAGCAGGAGCCTGAAAATGCCGAGGCGCTGGCCGGCCTGGCCCGTTGCCTCCTGGCGCTGGATGAGGAAGACCAAGCAAAGGACATGCTGGACAGCCTGAGTGACAAGCTCAAGGCCCATGCCGAAATCAGCGCCGTCCGCGCCCAGATCGAACTGGCCGAGGCCGGGCGCGCCGCGCAATCCCATCTCGGTGCCTTCGAGCAGCGGCTGGCGGCCGATCCGGATGATCACGAAGCGCGCATCGAACTCGCCGTGGCACTGAACAGCATGGACAAGCGTGCCGAGGCGGCCGACGCCCTGCTGGAGGCCATCAAGCGGGACCGCGCCTGGAATGAGGAGGCGGCGCGCAAGCAATTGCTGAAATTCTTCGAGGCCTGGGGCTTCACGGACCCGGCCACCCTCAAGGCGCGGCGGGGGCTTTCGGCCCTGTTGTTCCGCTGAGAATGGACCCCTTTCAACCGGGGCCAGAGCAGCTTCCGGCCGAAATCGCTATCTTTCCGCTCTCGGGCGCCTTGCTGCTGCCCGGCGGAAAGCTGCCGCTCAACATCTTCGAGCCGCGCTACATGGCGATGACGCTGGACAGCCTGGCGAGCGGCCGCATGTTCGGCATGATCCAGGGCGATCCTGGCCAGCCGAGGGGCGAGCGCGGCAGCAGCGTGTTTCAGGTGGGCTGCCTGGGCCGCCTCTCCTCCTTCGCGGAGACGGAGGATGGCCGGCTGCTGATCACCCTCACCGGCGTCACGCGCTTCCGCGTGATGGAGGAGCTGGAGCCGCGGCGGGGCTATCGGCGCGTGCGGGCCGACTACACCGATTATGCCGATGACCTGGAGCCCGACACGGCCGAAAACGTGGCCCGCGACGCCATCCTGACGGCGCTGCGCCCCTATTTCGCGGCCAAGGGCATTGATGCGAATTGGGATGCCATCGAGGAGATGGCTGGCCCCTCGCTGGTGACGACGCTCGCCATGGTCTGCCCCTTTGGCGTGCCGGAAAAGCAGGCGCTGCTGGAGGCGCCGACCTTGAAGGACCGCGCCCAAAGCCTGATCGCGCTGCTGCGCATGGCGGCCCATGGCGATGGGGAGCTTCCGCCCGGGGGGCGGCCGAGCTAGAAATCCTGCATGACCGAGACATCTTCCGTCCCCCCAGGCCCCGTTCCCGCTGGCTCCGTTCCCCCTGGCTCCGTTCCCGGCAGCTCTGTGCCCGCCGCTGTGGACCCCCAGCTGCTGGAGATCCTGGTATGCCCGGTGACCAAGCAGCCCCTGCGCTATGACCGGGAGAAGGGCGAGCTGATCAGCGACGCCGCCGGCCTCGCTTATCCCGTGCGCGACGGCATCCCCATCATGCTGCCCGACCAGGCGCGCAAGCTGGACTGAGCATGCACCGCGCGACGTTCGAGCCATGAGGCAAGTGCATGATGGCGATCGCGGCGGTATGCTGAACCGGCGATTCACGCCATGACGGAAGAACGTCATGGCGATCGCGGCGGCATGCTGAACCTGCGATTCACACCATGACAGAAGAACGTCATGGCGATCGCGGTCGGGTGGTCACCGAGCTGCGCTACCGCTCGGCCGATAAGACCCTGGACGTGGCCTTTGATGATGGCAGCCGCTTTGCCTTGCCGGCGGAATATCTGCGCGTGGAATCGCCCTCGGCCGAGGTGCAGGGGCATGGGCCGGGCCAGAAGGTCATCATCGCCGGCCGCCGCCATGTCGGCGTCATGCGGATCGAGCCGGTGGGCCATTACGCCGTGCGCATCGCCTTCGATGACCTGCATGACAGCGGCATCTACTCCTGGGAGGTGCTGCACCGTCTCGGCCGGGATCAGGCGCAAATCTGGGCGGAGTATGAGCAGGCGCTGGCGCTGAAGGGCCTGAGCCGGGACCCGCCCCGCCGTTAGGCCCAGATTGGCAGGCCGCGCTCGCCGCCGCAGGATACGCCCCCAAAACAGGAAACGCCGACATGCCCAGCCTTCTCGTGGATGGCCACCCGATTGCCTATGCCGAAGCCGGCGCGGGTGAACCCCTGATCCTGGTGCATGGCACGCTGGGCGATCAGCGCAGCTTCGTCCCTCAGATGGAGGCCTTTGGTGCCGCCTTCCATGTGATGGCGTTGAGCATGCGCCACTGCTGGCCCGGCCAATGGCAGGATGGAGGCGACTTCACCATCGCCCGGCATGTGGCGGATGTGGCGGGCTTCATCCGCGCGCTGGGGCAAGGCCCCGTGCGTCTGCTGGGGCATTCGCGTGGCGGCCATATCGCCTTTCGCGTGGCGGAGCAGCACCCGGAGCTGGTCCGCGCCCTCATCCTGGCCGAGCCGGGCGGCGAGCTGGATGAAAGCCTGGGCGGCGCGCCCGCCAGTGGCGCGCAGGCCGCCAGCTTTGCCGCCGCCGCGGCATTGATCGGTGCGAGCGAGGTCGAAAAGGGGCTGACTTTGTTCGCCGAATACACCGGCGGCCCCGGCGCCTGGGACCGGCGGCCGGAGGATCGCCGGGCGCAGGCCCGGGAGAATGCCCGGACCCTTCTGGGCCAGGTGCATGAGCAGCGCCGCCCTTATTCCCGCGCCGCTGCCGAGGCCCTGCGCTTGCCCACGCTGCTCTTGGGTGGGGACCGCAGCCAGCCGCAATTCGCCACCATCCTGGATGCGCTTCAGGCCGTGCTCCCGCAGGCGCAGCGCGTGACCATCGCGCAGGCCACCCATAACCTGAACCTCGACAACCCGGCCGACTTCAATCAGGCGGTGCTGGCCTTCCTGATGGCGGGCTGAGCGGAGCGGCCCCCTACCCGTGGTGATGGGCCGTGGTTCCCCCTCTGGCCATGGGCTGGATGCAAGAATTCCGCTGCTGGTCACTCCCGGCAACGGTGATCATGCAGCAACGGTGATCATGCGCTGCGGACAGTGGACAGGAAGGCCGCCGAACGGTCACGCAGGGCGGCGCCCTGCTCCGTCAGCGCGGTGGCGGCGGAAACCAGCCCATTGGCGGAATCACCCGTCTGCTTTGCGGCGCCACGCACATCGCGGATGCCCGCGATGACGGTGCCGGTCGCATCGGCGACGCGCGCGGCCGTCACCGCAATCTCGCGCGTGGCGGACCCTTGTTCATCAACGGCCGCCGCAATCGCGCTGGTGACTTCCTCCATTCGCTCCACAGTGGTGCCGATGCTCCGCAAGGCTTCCACCGCCTGGCCCGTTGCCTGCTGAACCGCATTGATTTGCTGGCCGATCTCCTCGGTGGCGCGGGCAGTCTGCCCGGCGAGTGCTTTGACTTCACTGGCCACGACCGCAAAGCCCTTGCCAGCATCGCCGGCGCGGGCTGCCTCGATGGTCGCGTTCAGCGCCAGCAGATTGGTCTGCCCAGCGATATCCCCGATCAAGCGGACCACATTGCTGATGCGCGAGGCAGCCTCGGCCAGGCTGCGCACCGTGTTATCCGTCGAGCGTGCTTCCGCTGCAGCTTCGCGCGCAATCTGTGCCCCCTGCGTAACCCGGCGCATGATTTCTGCGACGGAGCTGGCCAGTTGCTCGGCAGCGGCGGCGACCGAGCGAACATCCTCGCCCGCCGCGTCCCCGGCCTCACCCACCACACCAGCGCGCTCGCCGGACAGCGTGGCGCTGCGAGCCAGCGCCACTGCGGATTCCTGCACCTGGCGTGCGGCTGCGGCCACAGCTTCGACCACCCCGCCGACTTCCTCGCCGAAGCTGTCGGCCAGGCGGGCCTGGGCTGTTGCGACGCTCCAGCACAGCATGGCGGATACGTCCTGGCCGTCCCGGTCCTGGATGGCAGAGATGCTCACATCGAGCACCTCACCGCCCACGACAAGGCGCTGGCGATGCGGCAGTTGCGGCGCCTTCACGCCGACGATCCCGACACTCTGCCCCAGCAAGGCGTCAGCCTTGACGGGAAGCAGATGCTCGATGCGCTGCATGATGCGGACGCTTTCAGGATTGGCGTAGGTGATGGCCATCCCCTGCCTGATATCGGCCGTCATCACGCCGATGTTGAGCTGCTCCACCATCTGCTGCTGCGCAAAGGCGCGCTGCACGCTGGACCGCAAGCTTTCCAACGCACGGGCGATACCACCGACTTCATCCTTCCGGGCGAGGTCGGGCACGGCTTCGCTGGTTTCGCCGGCGGCAATGCGCGTCACCGCCTGGGTGATGCGTGCGAGGGGGTGTGTGACCGTGCGGCCCAGGAAATAGGCGAGGATAAAGCCGATCACCACGGCTGAGATGGCGAGAATCCAGCCCTCCTGCCGGGTGTGGTCGGCCGAGGCCTGAGCGGCGACACGGGCTGTCCGAGCTTCGGCAGCGAGCTCATCCATCACGGCGGCGGCCATTTCGGCGGCACGGGCGCCCGCCTGGAAAAGCTGTTCATCGCGCATCACGTCGGCGTCGGCGCGGCGGGCGGCGGCCTCTTCGTGATGCCCGGCATAGAGCTCAAGCTGCCTGGCAAGTGTCGCCAGGCGCTCCTGCATGCTGGGTTCGAGGGCGGGCCGTTCGGCGATCCGGGCCAGAATGGCGCGTGAGCGCGCCAGGGCCTCCTGCGCGGGTGCGACGGTTGCCTGATCGCCCCGGAACATGAAGCGGTTCGCGAGG
>CANHTE010000153.1 GCA_947462945.1 Acetobacteraceae bacterium | reverse complement strand
CTCGTGACCGCCCTGGGCATTGCCTATCTGGCCTATGTGCTCTTCGGCGTCTCCTTCGCGCTGGGCGCTTTTTTGGCCGGGTTGGTGCTGGGGCAATCGGCCCTATCGCAAAAAGCCGCCGAGCAGACCTTGCCCCTGCGGGACGCCTTTGCGGTGCTGTTCTTCGTGGCGGTGGGCATGCTGTTCGACCCCGCCATCGTCTGGCGTGAGCCCCTGGCCCTCCTCGCCACCGTCTTCGTCGTTCTGGTCGGCAAAACACTGGCGGCCTACGGCATCGCCCGCTTGCGCGGGCTGGAGCCAAGGGCCGCGTTGAGCATTGCGGCGGCGCTCGCGCAGGTGGGGGAATTCAGCTTCATCCTGGCCGGCCTGGCCGTGACCGAAGGCGTTTTGCCCGAAGCCGGGCGGGACCTGATCCTGGCGGCCGCGATCATCACCATCGCGGTCAATCCCTTCCTGTTCCGCGTGGCGGATGGATTGGCGGCTCGCCTCAAACCGTGACGGGTTGCCAGCCACCTTGAGAGCGCAGCATCAAGCCTGGGCGTGGGCCAACAACCTCGCCAGATCATCGCAATGCTGCACACCCAGGCCCGCGACCAGGCTCACCACCTGGCAGCCAGCGGCCAAACCCGCCGCAATGCCTGTCGCGCTATCCTCGACCACCAGGCAATCGGCGGGCGCCACCCCACACGCAGCAGCAGCGACAAGATAGAGGTCCGGTGCCGGCTTGGGCCGCGGCACGTCCTGGTAGCTGAAGATGCGTGATCCGAAGAACTGGTCGAAGCCCAGAACGCGCATTTTCATGGCCAGTTCCGCCCGGCCGGAATTGGAGCAGACCGCCATGGGAAGGCCGGCCTCAGCCACGCTGTGCAAGGCCAGGGCCGCGCCCGGCATAGGCTGCACGCTGGTGGCCAACTCATGTTCGATGCGCTGGCTCAGCCGCTCTTCCCACCGTGCCGGCAAGGGACCCACGCGGCCCTCGATCAGCGGGCGCATATCGGGCAGCGAAAGTCCCAAAAACACGCTTTGTGCCCCATGCGCATCCAGCGGCCAGCCCAGGGCTGACACTTCCTCGGCAACGATGCGGTTGGCGATGCCTTCGCTATCGGCCAGCACCCCATCGCAATCAAAGAGGACAGCGCGGATCACGCGGCCTTCGCCAGCTCCAGCCGGGCGCGGGCATGCGGGCAATCGCCATGCTCCTTCGGGCATTGCCGGGCGCCGGCGAAGCTGCACAAGGCCCGGCCCGAGCCACGGGTTGTCTGCACCAGATCAGCCATGGCGGTGATGAAGCCCACATCACTGTTTTGCGCCGGTACGCGGAAATAGCCCGGAATACCCAGATGATCCGCCTCTTCCCGGTATTCGACATCCAGTTCCACCAGGGTTTCCGAATGCTCGGAGACGAAAGCGATGGGGCTGATCAGGATAGCGACCTTTTCCTTGGCCGCGCGCTCGATCTCATCCTCGGTGGAGGGGCCAATCCATTTTTGCGGCGTCACGCGCGACTGGAAGCAGACGATCGAGTCCAGATCAGGGATGTCCAGATGTGCGATCACGGCGGCCACACTGCTTTCCACCTGCCATTGGTAAGGATCCCCGGACTTGATGATACTCTCCGGCAGGCCATGCGCTGAGAAGAGGATGCGCAGCGGGATTTCGGGCGGCAATTCGGCACGAGCCTTGTCGTAAGCCTCCTGCACCATGCGCGCCGTGGCGCGGGCATAGCCCTCATCCGAATGAAAGCAGCACAACACCGTGGTGGGCACACGCAGGCCCGCGGTGGCGCAAGCATCATTCCACGCAGTGACGGAAGAACCGGTCGTGGTGGTGGAGAATTGCGGATAAAGCGGGATCAGCAAAACCTCCTCGGCGCCCCAGGACTGCACGGCGCTCACCGCCTCGTCACTCATCGGGTGCCAGTAGCGCATGGCGACGAAGCAGCGGAAATCCGTCTCGGGCTCACGCTCACGCAACATGATTTCCAGGTTGCGGCCCTGCTCCTCGGTCAATTCGCGCAAGGGGGATTTGCCGCCCAGCACGGCGTAGTTTTCCTGCGCCGGCTTGGTGCGGCGCCAGGCGATCAGCTTGGCCAACCAGGGACGAATGAAGCCGGGCACCCGCAGGATGGCGGGGTCACTGAACAAATTCACCAGGAAGGGGCGTACGCTTTCCGGGGCGTCCGGACCGCCCAGATTGAATAAAACCACCGCAACGCGCCGCGCCATCCGAACCGACCCCCGAAATCAACCTCGCACATACCCACTCTCGGCGCGGTTTCAAGCCATGCGGAGGATTCGCAGCAATTCCACGACATGTTCCGGCGGCGTTGTGATCTCCACGCCATGACCCAGGTTGAAGATGAAGGGCCGGCCCTTCATGGCCCCCAGGATGCTGGCGACCTCGGCCTGGAGTGCGGCCCCGCCGCTGATCAGCACCTCGGGGTCCAGATTGCCCTGCAATGCCACCTGCGCCGGGATATTCGCCGCCGCCCAGGCCGGGTTCATGGCGGTGTCCATGCCGACCGCCTGCATCCCCGTCACGGCCGCATATTCCGCCAGCATGGGGCCAGCCAGGCGCGGGAAGCCGATCATCGGCAGGCCAGGGCGCGCCGCCCGGATGGCCGCCCTGATCCGGCGGTTCGGCTCGATCACCCATTTCCGGAAGGCGTTGGGCGCCAATTGGCCGGCCCAGGAATCGAACAGCATCAGCGCTTCAGCCCCGGCATCCGCCTGGGCCAGCAGATAGGCGAGGGTGGCTTGCTCCAGCTTTTCCACCAGCGCCCCGAACAAGGCCGGGTTCTCATGGATCATGCGGCGGGCGTGCTTGAACTCGCCGCCGCCCTTGCCCTCGACCATGTAGCAGGCCACCGTCCAGGGCGAGCCTGCGAAGCCGATCAACGCCGTTTGCGGATGGTCCTTGGCCAGGCCAGCCCGAACCCGGCGCACCGTCTCCATGATGGGTGCCGCGCGACTGGCGGCCCCTGCCACATCGAGCTTATCCAGCCCCGCCTGATCCGTGATGGGCGGCAGGCGCGGCCCCTCCCCTTCGGCAAAGGTCAGGCCCTGGCCCATGGCCCAGGGGACGATCAGGATGTCAGAAAACAGGATCGCCGCATCCATGCCATAGCGCCGCACGGGCTGGATGGTGACCTCGGCCGCCAGTTCCGGGTTGAGGCAGAGATCCATGAAGCTGCCGGCCACGCCGCGCGTCGCCCGGTATTCGGGCAGATGCCGCCCTGCCTGGCGCATCAGCCAAACCGGAGGGGGCCATACGCTCTCGCCGGAGAGCACTCGGAGAATGGGCTTGTCTGTCATGTCCGGGACCATCTCAGGAAAATAAGAAAAGAAGAAGAGGTTGTGGTTGGTAGTAGGGGGTGTGAATCACGGGGAGCCTTCCTGTCCCGGATCCATCCACAGTTTTGTACCCTGGGTTGACAATGGCGTGGGGCCAGGCGCCGCCTCATCCGGATGGGGTTGTCCTGGATTGGTGCAGGGGCCCGGTGAATTCATACAGCCGGGAGCAAAATGTTCGGTTTGTCCCCGCTGCCAGCCGGCCTATCCTGCCTCCAGGCATTTCATCCCCGTTATGCCCAGCCTCGAACAGATTGATCCACAGCCCCATGGCCGCTCGCAACACGAACCTGCATTTGGTTTCCGACAGCACGGGTGAAACCCTGAACAGCATCGCCCGCGCCGCCATTGCGCGCTTCGACAATCCTGGCGTGATCCAGCATCGCTGGTTCCTGGTGCGCAGCCGCATGAATTTGGACCGCGTGATCGAAGGCATCGAGCAGGAGCCTGGGCCCGTCATCTTCACGCTGGTGGATCGCAGCCTGCGCCACACGCTGGAAGAGACCTGCGGCCGGGTGGGCGTGCCCTGCCTTTCCGTGCTGGATTCCGTGATGGATCTGCTGCAAGGCGAAATCGGCCTGCGGGCCACCGAAAAGCGCGCGGCCCAGCATGTGATGGATGCCGATTATTTTCGCCGCATTGATGCCATGCACTACGTCCTGAGCCATGATGACGGCCAGGGCACGGCCGGGATCATGAATGCCGATGTGGTGCTGGTGGGCGTCTCACGCTCCTCCAAGACGCCCACTTGCTTCTACCTCGCCAACCGGGGCGTGAAGGCGGCCAATGTTCCCCTGGTGCCTGGCGCCCCGTTGCCGCCCGAATTGGAAAACCCCTCCTGCCCCGTGGTGGGCCTGACGATTGATCCCGTATCGCTGATTGATATCCGCCGCCATCGCCTGAAGATCATTGGTGCCGGCGGTGTGCGTGTCGGTGAGAATGAATATGTGGACCCTGAAGCGGTGAAGCAGGAAATCCTGGCCGCGCGGCGCCTTTGTGCCACCCATGGCTGGCCGGTGATTGACGTGACCCGCCGCAGCATCGAGGAAACCGCCGCCACCGTGATGCAGCAGGTGGAGCTGTGGCACCAGCGGCGCGGCCAGCATGTGGCGGAGCCACCGCATGACCCCGCCGCGCAAATCCTGGGCTCCCGCAATTGAGGCTGATCCTGGCCTCCCAAAGCCTGTCACGCCGTGCCTTGCTGGAAGGAGCCGGGCTGGATTTCGAGACCATGCCGGCCGCCGTGGATGAAAGCGCCATCAAGGAAAGCGCCAGGGCCGAGGGTGTTTCGGCCGCCGACACTGCCATACTCCTGGCTGACGCCAAGGCGGCCCGCATCGCCCGCCGGCATCCGGAAGCGACCATCATCGGCGCCGACCAGCTCCTGGTCTGCGACGGCGAGTGGTTCGACAAGCCGGAGGACGTGACGGCCGCGCGCAGCCATCTGCACAAGCTGCGCAACCGCGCCCATGAACTCGTGACCGCCGTTGTGGTGTGGCGCAATGGCCGACGGGCCTGGCACCATCTGGCAACGCCGCGCCTGGCCATGCGAGATTTCTCGGAGACCTTCCTTGATGAATATCTGGCGCGGGAAGCGAGCTTCGTGACCCAGAGCGTGGGGGCTTACCGGCTGGAAGGAATG
>CANHTE010000152.1 GCA_947462945.1 Acetobacteraceae bacterium | reverse complement strand
CCAGGCGCCTGGGGTGTTGACCTGATGTACCCACGAAAGGGCCTTCCCCATGAGCCAGAATATGCCGCATGGTGCCTCGCTCAACACCCAGCCCCGGAGCCCCTCTCTGAGCGACTTCCATGACCAGATGCTGGCGGTGCTGCCCTCGCTGCGCCAGCAGGCCTTGGCCCTCACGCGCAACCGCCCGGACGCGGATGACCTTGTGCAGACGGCGGTGGCAAGCGCTTTGGCGGCCAGCAGCTCGTTCGAACCAGGCACGAATTTCCGGGCATGGATGGGCAGCATCCTGCGCAATCGTTTTCTGTCCGATTGCCGGCGCCGACGCCCGACCGCCATGCTGGAAGACGCACCCCCTTCCAGCCTGGCGCGCAGCGGCGGGCAGGAGGAGAGCCTCGCCATGAAGGAATTGCATCACCATTTGGCGCGGCTGCCGGCGGAACAGAGGCTGCTTCTCCTGTTGATCTCCGTGCAAGGCGTTTCCTACGAGGACGCCTCGGCGCAGCTGGGCGTCCCCGTGGGCACGCTGAAGGCGCGCGTTTCGCGGAGCCGCGCGCAGCTACGGCTATGGATTTTGGGGGAAGTGCCCGCACCGAGCTCCACCCGCGGCCTTGGTTCGGGCGCGGTGCGAGGGCACGCAAACGCGCCAGGGCCACAGCGCCCGGCCCGTATGAAGTCGGAACCTCGCGGGATACAGGCCCTCTAGGACGTGGCGTGAACGATCAGTCAGGCTCCGAGAAGGACATCAAGCCCATGTCAGGAGCGCGGCGGAAACGGCGGCGCGGCAAGGACCGCGTCGCAGACGCCGCCTTCGACCTGTGGCTGGACCGAAGCCTGAACACCATGTTCGGCAAGGTGGCGGACGAACCCATCCCCCCGGAGCTGCTGGCCCTCATTGAGAAAAGCCGGAAAGGCTCCTGACACCGAGGTCAGGGCTCAAGACAGCACGGCGCACAGCCCAGGGCGCAGGATTGAGTTCGCAATGACGACCTCAGCCGCAGCTATTCTGCCCCCCCGGGCAGCCATCCCCGCGCCTCACGCGCGGTATCCTGGCCCGGGCTGCTTGATTTGCCTCGGGCGAAACGCTGCGGGTGAGGCTGCCCGCACGAACATCATCCGGCCAAACGGAATCGCTTGCGCGGATCAAGATGCTCGAAAACCATGAGCTGGAGCGTGAGACGTGGGCCCTTTCGAACGGCGCATGCTCCCGGCGCCCTGGGCCGGCGTGCACATCACGCGGCAACGGCTTTGCCGCAGGCACAACGCAATATTGATATACGACCGTTTCTTTTCCGTTTCCCGGTGATTTTTGACTTATTTATTGCAAAGCCAGCATCAGTCTTTCAGCCTGATCAGAAAAAATAAATCCAGCGCAGCCGGATCGGCAAAACATCAACATCCTTCGTCACATGTTTTGCACTGAGCGATAACTTCGTCCTGGGAATCTTGTTGTCGCGCTGCCTGGCAGAAACAACCGTGTATTTTGCAACGATATTGGCCCGATCGCGTTCAGCCAACATGTCCGGAATTTGCCGGCAGACGCAGAAAGGGATGACGGCATGGCCGCACGTTTTGCCGACACCATGAAGGCGCTTGAAGCCGGAATGGCGAAAACGACGCCCGACCTGGCGATCGAGAACATTGAAGCCTGGGAGAGCCACCTCGAAGGTCTGGATGTCTCCGGCGCGAAGACTGTTCAGGCGGATCTCGGCGCACTCAGGCGGGCACTGCAGAAGACCCCGATAGAAGGCGCCGTGGTCGCGCGGCTGATGGCCAAATTGGCGACCGGAACGCTCCGCATCGCCGGCCGGGCGGAGCGAAAGAGTGTGGAGCAGATTGAAGCGCTTGGCCAGGCGCTCGGAGCCACGGCCCAACTTCCTGAAACAGCCTGACGCGACCCGCGGCCCGATCTCGCCGCCGTTGCCAGAAGCCCTCCGCGCCCTTTGCGCCGACCCTCCTTCCAAGGATGACAACATGTCTGATTTCTCTGCCCCCCGCAGCGGGACACCCGATGGCGATGTGGAACGCGACGAGACCGTCTCGCTGATTGCCTCCGACAAGGTCGAGGGAACGCCCGTCTATGACGTTTCGGGCAATGAACTGGGCTCCATCCATACCGTGATGATCGGCAAGCGGGACGGGCACGTCGCTTATGCCGTTCTGTCATTCGGCGGTTTTCTCGGCATGGGGCGCAGCTATTACCCGCTCCCCTGGCGGCATCTGACCTACAGCCAGGCGCATGACGGCTACGTCACCAATGTGACGGAGCAAATGCTCAAGGGCGCCCCGAACTATGATTCTGCGGATTCGGATGGGTGGTCCGATCGTGGCTGGCGCGGCTCGGTGGATACGCATTACGGCACCAGGGCTGGTTCCACCGCGGCGCTCTGACCCCCGGCCTGATCTTCATGCGCGGCCGCCATCCACCACGGCCGCGCATCAGCCCCGGCCGCCCGCACTCAAATTCAATCATCCCGCCCCGGCGCCCCCGTGCACGGCGCGAAGCATATGGAGATCAGCGATGGCCATGGACGGCACAACCTACAATTTCGGCAAGGCCCGCCCCCAGACTGCGCCGCCGCTGATCTGCTTTTCGCATTTGCGTTGGGATTTCGTGTTCCAGCGCCCGCAGCACCTCATGTCGCGCTTCGCAGAAACCCGCCGCGTCTTCTTCTTCGAAGAGCCCGTGGTCAGCCCGGAACGCAGCCTTTCCCTGCGTCTTTGCCCCCTGACCGGCGTGACCGTCGCCACGCCCATGATGCCCGACCCCACCGATGTCCATGAGGTCCGCATCCTTCTGGATGAGCTGGTTGCCTCCATCGGTCCTGCCGTGGCCTGGTATTACACGCCGATTGCCGTGGCCTTCTCGTCGCACATCCATTGGCTCGCGGTCGCCTATGACTGCATGGATGAATTATCCGGCTTCCGCTTCGCCCCGGCCGAAATGCGGCTGCGTGAGCAGCGCCTGATCAACTCGGCGGACATCATGTTCACCGGCGGCGCCAGCCTGTTCGCTGCGAAGCGTCACCTGCATCGCAACATCCATTGCATGCCGAGCGGCGTGGAACTCGCGCATTTCTTCACCGCCCGCAGTCTGCTGCCGGAGCCCGAGGAACAGGCGCGCATCCGCCGGCCGGCCCTGGGATATTTCGGCGTGATCGATGAGCGGCTGGACATGGCCCTCATTGCCGGCATCGCGGCGCTGCGCCCGGATTGGCAGATCATCATGATCGGCCCCATCGCGAAGCTGACGCCTGAGGAATTGCCGATGGCGCCTAACATTCACTGGCTGGGCGTCCAGCGTTATCAGGACCTGCCGGCCTTCCTGTCGCATTGGGATGTCGCGTTGATGCCCTTTGCGTTGAATGACGCCACGCGCTTCATCAGCCCCACAAAGGCGCCGGAATATCTGGCCGGCGGTTGCCGTGTCATCTCCACGCCGGTCGCGGATGTGGTTTCACGCTTCAGTGGAATCGGCGCGGTCACGGTGGCGTCCGATGCCGCAGGCTTCGTGGTCGCTGCGGCCGAGATCATGGCATGCAGCGATGTCTCTGATTTCGTGGCGGTGGATGACCTGCTGGCGACGATGTCCTGGGACAGCATCGCCGATCAGATGACGAAGCTGCTGGCCGAGGCACAGCAGGCCCGCCGCCTGGCCCGGCCCCATATCCGCCCGGGCGTGGCCAAGGTCACCGCCGATTACACCGTGGTGGGTGCCGGTTTCGCCGGCGCCGTGATGGCCGAGCGCCTGGCCTCGGCCGGCCACAGGGTGTGCGTGGTGGACCGGCGCCCGCATATCGCAGGCAATGCCTATGATGAACTGGATGCCAGCGGCGTCATGGTGCATCGCTACGGCCCGCATATCTTCCATACCAACAGTGACGCGGTCCTGGGCTACCTCTCCCGCTTCACGGCCTGGCGGCCTTATGAGCATCGCGTGCTCGCCGATGTCGGCGGTGACCTCGTGCCCATGCCGATCAATCGCACCACCTTGAACAAGGTGCTCGGTGCCTCATTGACCACGGATGCGGAGGCGGAAGCCTTCCTGCGCACCCTGGCCGAGCCTGTGGCCGATATTCGTTCAGCGCGGGATTTCGTCGTCTCGGCCGTGGGGCAGCAACTCTACAAGATGTTCTTCGAGGGCTACAGCCGCAAGCAATGGGGCATGGACCCCAGCGAGCTTGATCGTGCCGTCACCGCGCGCGTTCCGACGCGGGCGAGCGATGATGACCGCTACTTCCAGGACCGCCATCAGTGCATGCCCGCCGAGGGCTACACGCGCATGTTCGAGAAGATGCTGGACCACCCGAACATCACCCTGCGGCTTTCCACCGATTATGCGGAGCTCGATGCCAAGGCCTCGTCGCATCTTGTCTTCACGGGGCCGGTGGACAGCTATTTCGGCCTGTGTTTCGGCGCGCTTCCCTATCGTTCGCTGGTGTTCGAACATGAAACACGCGAAGTGGAATTCGTGCAGCCGGTGGGGACCATCAATTATCCCGGGATGGAGACGCCCTATACCCGCTGCTCCGAGTTCAAGCACATCACGGGGCAAAGCCACCGCTTCACCAGTCTTTGCCGCGAGACATCCTCCGCGACGGGGGAGCCGTTCTACCCGATTCCGAACGCGGCCAATCAGGCGCTCTACAAGCGCTACGAAGCCTTGGCCGATGCGGAGACCGGCGTCACCTTCCTCGGCCGGTTGGGCACTTATCGGTACATGAACATGGACCAGGTGGTGGCGCAGGCCCTGGCGGCGGCGCGTCGTCTTCTGGACGTGGCCAAAGTCAAAGCCGTGGCCGAGTAGGGGCGCTGACGCGTATTCGGTTTGCCAGCAACGTCTGGGGCGGGTTTGAGAGTGCATCCCACCGGCGCATGGACCGCAGGCGGGTGGATGCCCTCGAAGCGAGCGGACATGCACGCTGGGCTGCCCTGGACCTTCTGCTGTTGCGCTCACTGGGCATTCGCACGGTGCGCGAGGCGCTCAGGTGGCACCTGATCGAAAAGGAT
>CANHTE010000151.1 GCA_947462945.1 Acetobacteraceae bacterium | reverse complement strand
GATGGCTTTGGCGAGGGCGTTGTCATCGCCGCGTAGTCCGAGGGTGGTGAGGGCGTTTCCGAGGTTGTTCAGTGTCGCGGCCCAGTCGAGCGGGGCGCGTTCGCGGGTGCGTTCCAGCAGGGCGTTTTCATAGGCTGTGACGGCTTTGGCGAGGGCGTCGTCGTCGCCGCGTTCTCCGAGGATGCGGAGTGCGCTGCCGAGGTTGTTCAGTGTCGCGGCCCAGTCGAGCGGCCGTGCTTCGCGGGGCGCGCGGGGCAGCGCCTCTTCCTCAAACACGCGTATGGCGGCGCGCAGCGCGGCCGGTTCGCCGAATTCACTCCCATTTCGATACAAAGCATCCGCCACGCGCATCCAGGCGGCCCAGGCCGCCTCCGCGTCGAAATCCAGCAGCCGCGCCGCCTCGCGATGCAGATCGGCCTCCGCCGCGTAATCCAGTCGGAGTTGCGCGATGCCGGCCTCATCGCCCAGCAGCGCCGCCTCCTCCCGCGCCGTCTGCTCGCGCCGCTCTCGCAGCGCGCCGCGCGCGTCGCGCAGCGCCTCCTCGGCGCCGTCGAGGTCACCGGCATCGAGCAGTTTTCGCGCGCGGTCCCGGGCGGCGGCGGTTTCCGGGCGGTCATTGCTGGGCTGGCTGAGCCGGGCTTCGAGCGCCAGCAGCCGTTCCGCCGCCGCCTCCAGCCGGCTGGGAATCGCTTCAGCCGGTACATCCGCCTGACCCAGCCGGCGCAGCACGGCGGCCAGCGGCGGGATGGGCACGCCCTTGTCGCGGGCGATGGCTTCCATCACCTCGCGGTGCCGCCGCTCCGCCTCGGTCTCGGCCCGCGCGAAGCCGTCCTGGATCAGCTTGGACAGCTTCGCGTCCAGCGCCGCGATGCGCCGATCCGCCGCCTCCACCAGCCGCTTGATCTCCACCAACTCCGCAGCCAGAAAGATGGAGCGAAAGCGTTCATTGGTCTTGATCTGCTCATTCACAAACAGCGCATAGGTCTCGTACCAGCCCAGCCCGCCCACGCCGTCGCCCTCAAAGAACCGGCGGAACGCCGGCGGTGCGGGACGACCGGCATCGGCCTCCAATTCGCCCAGCGCCTCCGCCTCGGCGCGCTTGCGGGCTTCCTGTGCCATAGCGGCATAGCCCTCGGTGGCGGAAGGATGCACCATGTCATCCAGCACGTGCCGGACCTCCGCCTCATTCACCGCGTCGAAATCGAGTTTTTCTGCGTTCACAATGGAGAGGCGCTGATCGAGATAGGCGCGCGCCGAAGCACCGAAGGCTCGCTCCTCCGCGCTGGCTTCCGCCAGACCCAGATGCGCCGCATGGGCGCGCGTTACCTTGTCCAGCGCGGTCAGATAAGCGGTGCGGATGCCGCGCACGAGGTCATGGTTTTCCGGCAGGGGCAGCCGGCCCGCCGCGCGCGCCCGGGCGCCGCTGACCATCTCCTTCACCGGCTGCGATCCAGCGGCGCCGCCGGCCATCCCGGCCAGGCCTTCCAGCACCTCGCCCCAGGTGCCGCTGATCATCCCGGTCAGAAAGCCCATGCAACCCCCGCCCCGCTCTCAACGAGTATGGGAAGCGGGTGCATGCATTTCCAGCACACCATCCCAAAAAGGCGGCATCAGGAATCGAAGGTGCAGGAAACTAAGTTTCTTGCCGGGGTTGGCCGCGAAGCGGAGACAACGCGAGAGGGCGGAGCCCTCTCGCCCCTACTTCGCGGCGCTCTCCGTCAAATCCAGCCGCCGTTCCACCCGCTCCAGCCGGTCATCCACCCGGTCCAGCCGGCGCTGCACATTCGCATATTGTTGCTCCAACGCGCTCACCCGCCCCTTGATTTCGCGTACGTCGTCAGCGATGCGATCAAGCTTCCCGTCCATGCTGCGAAGCTGGCGGAGAATCAGATTGTCAGGACCATCGCTCATCGGAGCTACCCTCAGCGGAATGCGCAGGCCTACGCATATGGGCTTTCCACCCTCCGCAGCAACAGGATTCCACCCCCGGGGAATACCTGTCCCTCTCCCCGCCCATGCCCTACCCTGCCGCGCATGAACCAAACCGAAATTACCGACTGGGCCCTCGCCAATGGCTGGCAGATCATCGCCGGCGCGCCCAGCCTGACGAAACCCTCCCGCCCGAAGGAGGCCATTGTGCGCCTCGTCCTCAAGGCCACGGTGGTGCATCTCGAGGTGAAGAAGCCTGCCGGCCAATGGCAGAAATTCGCGGGCCTGGCCTATGCCAAGATCAACGCGGATGAGGAGGGCATGCCGCTCGGCCTCGGCTTCGAGAGCATCCCCGGCTTCACCATGCTGATGCGCGAAAACAAGGACCGTCAGGTGTTTTCCAAGATGGGCTGAGCTTTACTGGCGCGGCTTGCGCCTGCCCAGCGCGAAGCTGAGCGCATAGACGCCCATCCCCCCCAGCAGCCCCATCAGGATGAAGCCCCATGTCAGCCCGGCCGTCCGGGCTTTCGGCTCATCCATCACCTGCATCAGAAGCAGGCCGAAGATGATGACGCCCATGCTGCCTATGGCGGTCGCCACAATGCCGAATTGCAGCATCCTGCGGTCCATGACTGAGCCCTCCGCCCTGATTCAGTGGAGTTTGACGCCAGGCTCCGCCCGTTGCGAAACCAGCCCGGTCACGGTCCGCCAGAAGGTGGGCGCGCTGCCATGCAGCGCCGTCTGGTGCATCTTGTAGAGCGAGCGATACATCAGTCGCGCAAAATACCCCTCAATGAACATGGATTTGCCCACCAGGAAGCCCATCAGGCTGCCCACCGTGCTGTATTTGCCGAGCGAAACCAAGGAGCCGAAATCGCGATAGACGAAAGGCTCCAACGCCTTGCCCTCCAGCAACCGCTCGATCTGATTGTACATATGGCTGGCCTGCTGATGCGCCGCCTGCGCCCGGGGCGGAATCGGCTGGTCCGAGCCCTCGCGCGGGCAGGACGCGCAATCCCCCAGGGCGAAGATATTCTCGTCACGCGTGGTTTGCAGCGTGGGCAGCACTAGCAGCTGGTTGATGCGGTTGGTTTCCAGCCCGCCGATCTCCTTGAGGAAATCGGCCCCCTTTACCCCGGCCGCCCAGACGGTGAGTTCGGCCGGCAGGATGCTGCCATCCGCGAGCAATACGCCATCCGCCCGCACCTCGGCCACGCGGGTGCCGGCATGCACCTCCACCCCCATCTGGGCCAGTAGGTCGGATGTCGCGGCCGAGATGCGTTCCGGCAGAGCCGGGAGAATGCGCGGGGCCGCCTCCACCAGCATGATGCGGATGTCGCGCTCCGGCTGGATGTGATCCAGGCCGTAAGCCACCACCGCGCGCACCGTGCGGTGCAATTCGGCGGCGAGTTCCGTGCCCGTGGCCCCGGCGCCGATGATCGCCACGTGCAATTGGCCTGGCCGCACGGGCTCCGCCTGGGCATTGGCGCGCAGGCAGGCATTCACCAGGCGGCGGTTGAAGCGGCTGGCCTGCTCCAGCGTCTCCAGGGGGATGGCGTGCTGGGCGGCGCCTGGCGTGCCGAAATCATTGGTGACGCTGCCCACCGAGATGATCAGCGTGTCATAGCCGATGCGGCTTTCGGGCGTGATCTGCCGCCCCTCATCATCCAGCATGGGGCCCAGCAGCACCTCCTTCGCTGCACGGTCCAGCCCCACCATCTCGCCAAAGCGGTAGGTGAAGTGGTGCCAATGCGCCTGCGCCAGGTAGTTCAGCTCATGCTGCGTGCGGTCGAGGCTGCCGGCGGCCACGGCATGCAGCAGGGGCTTCCACAAATGCGTCCGGCCACGCTCCACCAGCGTGACCTGCGCGCGCTCCCCCTTGCCGTAGCGATTGCCCAGGCGGGTGGCGAGCTCAAGCCCGCCGGCGCCTCCACCCACGATCACGATGCGGTGCGGATCAGCCATACGAAACCCCTTCGTTGCGCTGCAACAGTAACGCCTTGAATCGTTGCGCGCAAAAAAACATACCGCCGGGCAACCGCGCCGCGCGGCGTCGCGTTTCGTGAAGACGTGGTTTCTCACGCGCTCGATCCAGGAGTTTCTCCCGTGTCCCTCGGCACCATCCTCATCATCCTGCTCATCATCGCGCTGCTGGGTGGGTTCAGCGGTCGTTTCGGCGGCTATGGCTATGGCTTCGGCCATGGCAGCATTGGCGTGCTGGGCGTCATCCTGATCGTGGTCGTGATCCTGCTGGTGATGGGCCGCATCTGACAGCCACCCAATCTGATGGGGAAGTGAGTGACGCAACCTTTCATCGTGACCCCTGATGGTCTTCGCCTCGCGGTACGATTGACGCCGCGGGCCGGGCGGGACGGGGTGGATGGTGTGCTGCTCTCACCCGACGGGGGCGCGCATCTGAAGCTCCGTCTTGCCGCCCCCCCGGTGGAAGGCGCGGCCAATGCGGCCTTGATCGCCTTCCTGGCCAAGGCGCTCGATCTCCGCAAATCTGACATCACGCTGATTGCCGGGGAACAGGCGCGCATGAAACGCCTGGCCCTGAACGGCGACGGCCCGGAACTGGCACGCCGCGTGGCGGCCTTGATCGCCCTTTCGGGCTGACCACCCCTCGACGCAGGGGCGGCGCCGTGCTTTTTCCGCCACGCATTCACCAAGGGCCAGCGCATTGAGCGACATCATCATCAATATCGGCGGAGACCTGTTCGAGGCGCGCTTCGAAAGCGACGCCGCGCCCCAGACCGTGGCGCGCTTCCGCCACCTGCTTCCCTACAAGGACCGCATCATCCATGTCCGCTGGAGCGGCGAGGCCTGCTGGATTCCGATGGGCGAGCGTGATCTCTCCATCGGCTATGAGAACGCCACCAGCTACCCTGCGCCGGGGCAGATCATCGTCTATCCGGGCGGCATTCCGGGTGCTGTTAGCGAGACGGAAATCCTCGTGGCCTACGGGCCCTGCTGCTTTGCCAGCAAGGCGGGGCAGCTGGCGGGCAACCACTTCCTGACCATCACGGCGGATTTGGACCGGCTGGCGAAGGTTTGCCGCTCGGTGCTTTGGGATGGCGCGAAGGACATT
>CANHTE010000150.1 GCA_947462945.1 Acetobacteraceae bacterium | reverse complement strand
CCATGGCGGAATCGGTCGGCCATTTCCTGAAGAAATTCGCGGCGCATACGATGAAGCCGGGCGATCACTACATCACCAATGATCCCTGGCTCGCCACCGGGCACCTGCATGACCTCACCGTGGTCAGCCCGGCCTTTCGCGGCGGTAAGATCATCGGCCTCTTCGCCAATACCGCGCATATCATCGATATCGGCGGCCTCGGCATGGGGCCGGAGGGACGCTCGGTCTTCGAGGAAGGCCTCTACATCCCCATCGTGAAATGCTTCGAGGCGGGGGTGCCGAACGAGACCTTCTTCGATTTTATCCGCGTCGGTTCCCGCACACCGGTGGAGCTGGAGGGCGACATCTATTCCCTCTGCGCCTGCAACGACGCGGGCGCCAAGCGCCTGATCGAGATGATGGATGAATACCGGATGGAGGGGCTGGAGGATCTCGCCGCTTTCATCTTTGACGCCAGCCTCTCCGCCACCCAGGCCGAAATCGCCAAGCTGCCGCAGGGCGTGGTCTGGCATTCGGATATCCGTTCGGATGGCTATGAGGCGCCGGTCACGCTGCACGCCGCGATGCGCGCGGAGGGTGGTGAGATCGTGGTGGATTTCGCCGGTACTTCGGGGCTTTCCACGCGCGGCATCAATGTGCCGCCGGCCTATTGCCGGGCCTATTCCTGCTTCGGGTTGAAATGCGTGATCGCGCCCGAAATCCCCAATAACTGGGCCAGTCTCTCGCCCTTCCGCATGGAGATTCCGCAGGGTTGCATTCTCAACGCGCCGCGGCCTTATCCCGTCAGCGTCCGGCACGTCATCGGGCAGTTGATCCCTGATCTGATGATGGGCTGCCTCAGCCAGGCCGTCCCCGGGCGCGTGAATGCCGAGGGCTCCTCCGCGCTGTGGAACCCACCCTTGCGGGGCGGCAGCCAGGTGAGCGGCCAGGAGGCGGAGGTCGAGGATTTCGAGATCATCACCTTCAACTCCGGTGGCACCGGCGCACGGCCAACGAAGGATGGCCTGGATGGCATTGCCTTCCCATCCGGCGTGCGCACCATGCCGGTGGAAGCGACGGAAAACGTGGCCCCCGTCATCTTCTGGCGGAAGGAGTTGCGCCCGGATTCGGCGGGCGCGGGCAAGACGCGCGGCGGCTTCGGCCAGATCATGGAGATCGGCGCCAAGAAGAATGCCGAATTCGCCGTGAATGCCATTTTCGACCGCGTGGCCAATCCGCCCAAGGGCCGCTTCGGCGGTGGCATGGGCGCTGGCGGCTGGGTCGGGCTGGATGACGACAATGGCACCGTGCTGCGCACCAAGGGCTTCCAGGTCATCCCGAAGGGCCGGCACCTGCTGCTGCTGCTGCCGGGCGGTGGCGGCATGGGGGACCCCAAGCAACGCGCCCCGGAGTTGGTGGCGCGCGACGTGGCCGATGGGCTGGTGAGTGCGGCCGAGGCCAAGCGCCTTTACGGGCATGACTGACACGGCGCTGATCATTGGCGCGGGGGCGGGGCTTTCGGCCTCGCTCGCGCGCAAGCTCGGCGCCGCCGGCTGGGATGTGGCACTCGCCGCGCGCAACACGGAGAAGCTGGCACCGCTGGCCGCCGAGAACCGCGCCAGCCTGCATGCCTGCGACGCCGCCGATGTCGAGGGTGTCGCGGCGCTCTTCGCCGGGCTGGACGCGATGGGACGCACGCCCTCGCTGGTGATCTACAACCCCAGCTTCCGCGTGCGCGGCCCGGTCGCGACGCTGGACCCCGCGCAGGTCCGCCGCACGCTGGACGTCACGGCTTTCGGCGCCTTCCTGGCCGCGCAGCAGGCGGCGCAACGCATGCTGGCGGCCGGGCGGGGCACCATCTTCTTCACCGGCGCCTCGGCCGGGGTGAAGGGCTTTCCGCAATCGGCGCCCTTCGCCATGGGCAAGTTCGCGCTGCGCGGCCTGGCCGAAAGCATGGCGCGCGAGCTGCACCCGCAGAACATCCATATCTGCCATTTCGTCATTGATGGCGGCATCGCCTCGGCCACGCGGGTGGCGGAACCCGGCGCCGATTCCCTGCTCGATCCCGACGCCATCGCCGATACCTATCTGCATGTGCTGGCGCAGCCGCGCTCGGCCTGGAGCAGCGAAATCGCGCTGCGCCCCTGGGTCGAGACGTTTTGACAAGCTGACGGCACAGGCGCAGCATTCACCCATCCAAGGGGAGCCCTTTCCGCAGGGCTGAGATTCCGCGAGCGACGCGGTGACCCTTTGAACCTGATCCGGGTCATGCCGGCGAAGGGATGGGCAAAGGGCGCCGGTTTTCGAGGCTTGGGCGTCACCTTCCTTCGTGCAATTTTTCGAGGGAGGTCAGAAATGCCCGATACGCTGCCACCACCCCGCCCCGCCATCACCACTGGCCCGCTGCCCGCCAGCCAGAAAATCCATGTGGCAGGCCAGCTTCACCCCGAAATCCGCGTCGCCATGCGGCAGATTTCCGTCTCGGGCGGGGAGCCGGCTTTGCGCGTCTATGACACCTCCGGCCCCTATACCGACGCCGCCGTGCAGACCGACATCGCGCGCGGCCTGGCGCCCCATCGCCAGGGCTGGATCATGGCGCGCGGCGATGTGGAGCAGATCGCCGGCCGCGAACAAAAGCCCGAGGATGACGGGCTGAAGCCGGGCGAGGCGCGCCGCGTCCCGCTGTTTGACCGCGCCGGCCGCATGCCGCTGCGCGCCAAGCCGGGCCGCGCCGTCACGCAGCTCGCCTATGCCCGTGCCGGCATCATCACGCCGGAGATGGAATACATCGCCATCCGCGAAAATCTCGGCCGCGCCGCCGGCCTGGGCAAGCCACGCGATGGCGAGAGCTTCGGCGCGGAAATCCCCGATCACGTCACGCCGGAATTCGTCCGCAGCGAGATCGCCCGCGGCCGCGCCATCATCCCCGCCAATATCAACCACCCCGAGAGCGAGCCGATGATCATCGGCCGCAACTTCCTGGTGAAGATCAACGCCAATATCGGCAATTCCGCCGTCTCCTCCAGCGTGGCCGAGGAGGTGGACAAGCTCGTCTGGGCCATCCGCTGGGGTGCGGACAATGTGATGGACCTCAGCACCGGGCGGAACATCCACACCACCCGCGAATGGATCCTGCGCAATTCGCCCGTGCCCATCGGCACCGTGCCGATCTACCAGGCGCTGGAGAAGGTGGAGGGCCGCGCGGAGGAACTCACCTGGGAGATTTTTCGCGACACGCTGATCGAGCAGGCGGAGCAGGGGGTGGATTACTTCACCATCCATGCCGGCGTGCGCCTGGCCTATGTGCCCCTCACGGCGGAGCGCGTCACCGGCATCGTCTCGCGCGGCGGGTCCATCATGGCCAAGTGGTGCCTGGCGCATCACAAGGAGAGCTTCCTGTATGAGCGCTTCGGCGAGATTTGCGAGATCATGCGGGCCTATGACGTCTCCTTTTCGCTGGGGGACGGGCTGCGGCCGGGGAGCATTGCGGATGCCAATGACGCCGCGCAATTCGCGGAGCTGGAGACGCTGGGCGAACTCACGCAGGTCGCCTGGAAGCAGGATGTCCAGGTGATGATCGAAGGGCCGGGGCATGTGCCGATGCACAAGATCAAGGTGAACATGGAGAAGCAGCTCAAGGCCTGCGGCGAGGCGCCCTTCTACACGTTGGGGCCACTGACCACCGACATCGCGCCCGGCTATGATCACATCACCAGCGGCATTGGTGCGGCGATGATCGGCTGGTTCGGCTGCGCCATGCTCTGCTACGTGACGCCCAAGGAACATCTGGGCCTGCCGGACCGCGATGACGTGAAGACCGGCGTCATCACCTACAAGATCGCGGCCCATGCG
This sequence comes from Acetobacteraceae bacterium, assembly GCA_947462945.1. GTDB lineage: Bacteria > Pseudomonadota > Alphaproteobacteria > Acetobacterales > Acetobacteraceae > Roseococcus. Next base: position 1,206 of record CANHTE010000150.1, on the reverse strand, counting down.
GCCGATCTCGCCAAGGGCCACCCGGCGGCGCAGCTGCGCGATGACGCGCTGTCTCGTGCGCGCTTCGAATTCCGCTGGCGGGACCAGTTCAACCTCGGCCTCGATCCCGAGACGGCGGAGAAATTCCACGACCAGACCCTGCCGGCCGAGGGCGCCAAGCTCGCGCATTTCTGCTCGATGTGCGGGCCCAAATTCTGCTCGATGAAGATCAGCCAGGAGGTGCGGGAGGCGGCGATGGCGCAGAAGAGCCAGGATTTCCGCAGCAATGGCGGGCAGATTTATCTGCCGCCGGTCCCGGCTGGGGTGTGAGGGGAAATCCAGGGCGCTGCCCTGGACCCGCCGGGGCCGGGAGGCCCCGGACCCCGCTTATTGGGCCTCGCGCTTTTCTTTCGCCGCCTTGCGCAGCGCGCAAAGGCCGATGACCCCCGCCGTGCCGGCGACGGCCCCCAGGGTAAAGGCGCCGCGCACCGCCAGCTTCGTCAGCATCACCTGGGCGCAGATCAGTTTCAGGACCATCGGTCTTCTCCTCGAATATCCGGGATTTGGTCCTGAAACATCGCCGCGCAAGCGTCAGCCGCGCAGGCTCTCCACCATCGCCCCATAGACCAGGTTCTTGAACACCATCCGCGTATGGGTGCGTGAGCTCGGCCCCTGCGCCATGAAGACGCCGACCAGCTTCTCCGCGCGGTCAATGGTGAAGCTGGTGCCCCAGGCCCCCGCCCACATGGCATCCCCCGGCGATCCGGGAGCGACGGCGATGCCCTGTTCGCGCCGCACCGCGAAGCCCAGGCCGAAGCCGTAGCCAGGCCCCGTGCTGGCGGCCGGCGTGCCGCCCATGCTGCCCATATGGTCGGAGAGCATCCAGTTCACGGTCGGTGTGGAGAGGTAGCGCTTGCCCTCGAAGCTGCCGCCATTCGCGACCATCTGCGCGAAGCGATGGTAATCCGCACTGGTGCCGACCATGCCGGCGCCGCCCTTGAAAAAGCCGGCCGGGGCTGGGTTCTGTTCAATGCGGTAGCTCTGCCACATCGAGGCGGAAAGCGGATCGGAGGTGATGCTCTCGGCCACGCGCGAGCGCCGCGGCGCGTCCACCCACCACCGTGTATCCGTCATGCCGAGCGGCCCGGTCAGGCGTTCGACGATGAGTTGGTCCAGCTTCTGGCCGGCCACGCGCTCCAGCAGGAGCCCCAGGACATCGGTGCTGAT
>CANHTE010000149.1 GCA_947462945.1 Acetobacteraceae bacterium | reverse complement strand
CAATTGGCGAAGGTCCCTCTGGGAGCGCCTGACCCGCGGCCCCGCCGATGGCCGCCGCCCGAACAACAACGAGCGCCGCAACCAGCGGCCGACCATGCCGCCCCCCGCCGCGCCGGAGGACGAAGTCGGCCGGCGGATTGATACGCTGCTACGGGACCGGTTGACCACGCGCGATGCAGAGAGTCCGGTGCTGCAGCACGGCGAGCTCCACTGGCAGCGCGATGGCGGACCCAGCCTTCGGGAGCGCGACATCACCGATTTGCGGCCCATTGAAATGCGCCGGCCCAATCCAAACCGTGATGTCCGGATCTATCGCTTGGACGACAACAGGCAGATCACCGTCAGGCCCAGCACGACGGACCAGAGTTCACCTTTCCCGACGCTGGATTTTCAGCAGCGCGTAGTCCGACCTGACGGGCGGGACGAATGGCCCACCATCCACAAAATCCGCTATCAGTTGAACGATGAGGAGGAAGCTCATGACCCAGGAAGACAGTGACGACCTCCCCGGCCCCTGCGTGGAAGAGTGCATGGTCGGCATGGCGCATATCCGCGGCCGCGCCGCCCAAATGGCGCTGCGGGACAAGGCCTATGAGATGCTGGAGGTTCATACCACCCCCTCCGGCCTGCCAGGCACCCGATTGAGCAATGTGTGGCTGGGCGATCATGCCTGGCGTGTGCAACTGCTCCAGCACTGGAACATCCGGAACTTCGACCCGCCGGAGATGTTCGAGCCGCTCGTCGCCGCACTCAAGCGGCGCGGCATCACGCATCTGTGCGGAACTTATGTAAGTGCCGAGGGCATCACTTCCCCCACGGCGGTCTGGCACATCCCCCTGGAGGCCGCGCTGATCTCCAGCTTCTTCGAGGCGCATCGTTACGGCTTCCACATGCTCTTCCCCGAGGATCGCAGCTTCGCGATCCACGCCCCCGAGGATGTGCGCGCCGCCTTCGCCGGCCCGGAAGCCTTTTTGCGCGAAGCGCTTCTTCCGGAGTTTCAGGGCGAGGCCGCCCTGGCCGACCTCAAGGATTACATGGACCATGATTTCGGCGAAGGCGCCTTCGCCGAAATGCTCCCGCACTATGCGCCCTTCCTGCTGGAGGGCTGAGGGGCACCGCGCGAAAGGCGCGGCGCGGATTTTCGGGGAAAGCTCTGCTCTCCCCAACCCCCTCTCGCTCGGAGCCCGATCAGCCCGCCTTCGGCGCCTTGGCGGGCGGCAATTGCACGCGGATGGAGAGTTCCTTCAGCCGGATTTCCTCCACCGGCGCAGGCGCGCCCATCATCAGGTCTTCCGCCTGCTGGTTCATCGGGAAAAGGATGACCTCGCGGATATTCGGCTCATCGGCCAGCAGCATCACGATGCGGTCAATGCCGGGGGCTGAGCCTCCATGCGGCGGCGCGCCGTAGCGGAAGGCGTTGAGCATGCCGCCGAAGCGCGCCTCCACCACATCCGGCCCATAACCCGCAATCTCGAAGGCCTTGAGCATGATGTCCGGGCGATGGTTCCGGATCGCGCCGGAGGAAAGCTCAATCCCATTGCAGACGATGTCGTATTGATAGGCCTTGATGTCGAGCGGGTTCATCGTGTTCAACGCCTCAAGCTCGCCCTGGGGCATGCTGAAGGGGTTGTGGCTGAAATCGATCTGTCCGGTTTCCTCGTTCAACTCGTACATCGGGAAATCGGTCACCCAGCAGAAGCGATAGGCTTCAGGCTCGATCAGGCCCAACTCTTGGCCGATGCGCGTGCGTGCCTTGCCCGCGAGTTTTCCCGCATCTTCGACCTTGCCGGCGGCGAAGAAGACGGCGTCACCATCCGCCAGCCCCATCGCATCGCGCAGGGCGATGCCGCGCTCGGCCTCCAGGTTCTTCGCAATGGGGCCGCCCGCCACGCCATCCGCAAAGGTGATGTAGCCCAGGCCGCCCGCGCCTTCGCTGCGCGCCCAGTCATTCATCTGGTCGAAGAAGCGGCGCGGCTGGCCGGCCGCCCCCGGCGCCGGAATCGCACGGATCACCTCGCCCGAGGCCGCGATCTTGGCGAAAAGCCCAAAGCTCGAACCCGCGAAATGCGCGGTCACGTCCTTGATCCGCAGCGGGTTGCGCAAATCCGGCTTGTCCGAGCCGAATTCCAGCATCGCCTGGTCAAACGGGATGCGCGGGAAGGGGGCCTGCGTCACCTTTCGCTCATTCCCCGTCCAGCCGGCGAACTCGTTGAACACGCCGGCCAGCACGGGCTCGATCGCGGCGAAGACGTCCTCCTGGGTGACGAAGCTCATCTCGAAATCGAGCTGGTAGAATTCACCAGGTGAACGATCCGCGCGGCTCGCCTCATCGCGAAAGCAGGGCGCGATCTGGAAATAACGGTCGAAGCCCGCAACCATGGCCAGCTGCTTGAACTGCTGCGGCGCTTGCGGCAGCGCGTAGAACTTGCCCGGATGCATGCGCGCGGGCACCAGAAAATCGCGCGCGCCCTCCGGGCTGGAAGCCGTCAGGATCGGTGTCTGAAATTCGGTAAAGCCCTGCTCGATCATCCGGCGGCGGATCGAGGCGATGACCGAGCTGCGCAGCATCAGGTTGCGATGCTGCTTCTCCCGCCGCAGATCGAGGAAGCGGTAGCGCAGGCGCAATTCCTCGGGGAACTCCGCCTCCCCCGCCACCTGGATGGGCAGGAGTTCGGCGGCTGATTGGACCGTCAATTCGCGCACCCGCAGCTCGATGGCGCCGGTGGGCAGCTTGTCATTGACCGTATTCCCCTCGCGCGAGACGACATCGCCGGTAACGGTGATGACGCTCTCGGCGCGCAGCTTGTCGGCCACTTCGAACACGGCCGAACCCTGGGGGATCACGCATTGCGTCAGGCCGTAATGGTCCCGCAAATCAATGAACAACAGGCCGCCATGGTCGCGCTTGCGATGCACCCAGCCGGAGAGGCGGGCGGTTTGCCCGGCGTTTTCGGCGCGAAGTGCGCCGCAATGATGGGTGCGGTAGGCGTGCATGATGTCCTGGCTCGCGAGATTTCCGGCCCCGGTAAGGGCCTTCGCGCGGGGCTGCTGTCAAGAGATGCCCTTGCATGGCGGCCCATCCGGCGCCAAACCGGTCTCATGGCTGCTGCGCAAGAACCGACCCCTCGCCTCATCACGCAATCCTCCGATCTCGCGGAACTCTGCGAAAGGCTGCGCCGCGAGCCCTTCGTGACCGTGGATACCGAGTTCATGCGCGAACGCACCTATTGGCCCGAGCTCTGCGTCGTGCAGTTGGCCGGCGCCGATGAGGTGGCGGTGGTGGATGCCGAGGCGCCGGGCATGGACCTGGCCCCCCTGGGGGATTTGCTGGCCGACCCGGCCGTGGTGAAGGTGTTCCACGCCGCCCGGCAGGATGTGGAAATCTTCCTGCTGAAATTCGGCGCGGTCCCCACGCCGATGTTCGATACGCAGATCGCCGCCATGGTGGCCGGCTTTGGCGACCAGGCGAGCTATGACAGCCTGGTGCGCGCCCTTGCCGGCGCTTCGATTGACAAGGCGCATCGCTTTTCGGATTGGTCCGCCAGGCCGCTCTCACCCGCCCAGATCATCTATGCCGCCGGCGATGTCACGCATCTGCGTCAGGTCTATCTGCGGCTGCGCGAAAAGCTGATGGCTGAAGGCCGCCTGGACTGGGTGGCGCAGGAGATGGACGCGCTGCTGGAGCCCTCCACCTACATCACCGAACCCCAGGAAGCCTGGGAGCGGCTGAAGCCCAAATCCGGCAATCGGCGCTTTCTCGGGGTGCTGCGGGCGGCGGCAGGCTGGCGGGAGGCGGAAGCGCAGCGCATCAACATCCCGCGCGGGCGGCTGGTGAAGGATGAGACGCTGCTGGAAGTGGCGGCCACCGCGCCCGAGACGACGGACCAACTGGCCCGCGCGCGCGGCATTTCCGAGGGTTTTGCCCGCGGCAAATCCGGGGTCTCCCTGCTGGCCGCCATCGCCGAGGCCAAGGCCCTGCCGGAGGATCAATTGCCCATGCCGCTGGAAGCCCGGCGCGGGGCCGGGGCGTCACCCGCGCTGGTGGCGTTGCTGAAGGTGCTGCTGGCGGCGAGCGCGGAGGCGCATCACGTGGCCCCCAAGCTGCTGGCCGATACCGAGGATCTGGAGCGGCTGGCCAGCGAGAGTGAGCCTGATATCCGCGCCCTCACCGGCTGGCGGCGGGAGGTGTTTGGCGAGGATGCGCTGGCGCTGAAAACCGGCCAGCTGGCGCTGGGTGTGGCCGGGCGGCGCGTCAGGCTGATCCGCACGGCCTGAAACCTCCGGGCCCGGGCGGCGTTGCGATGGTGCCGCCTCCGGAAAGCACTCCATCGTGAAGCTGTTGACCACCCTCGCCCTTCTGCTCCCCCTCGCCGCGCAGGCGCAACAGCAGCAATGCTGGGTGCCTTATCCTGGTTTTGAAGAAACCGTTCCGCACATCAATCTGGCACGCGGCCCGGGTGAAAACCTGGATATGGCCGAATGGGTCTGCCGGATCGTGCTGCGGGACGATCAGGCGTTGGTCTATTTCTTCCGGCACAGCGCGGAAGCGGGCATGCCCTGCCTGGTCTGGGTGCTGCGGCAGGATTTCAACAGCTTCGCAACCCAGCACGGCACCACCTACCGGGAGCCGTAGCCCCCACCGCCGGGCGTCCGAACCGTCACCCGCGTGCCCTTGTTCAAGGTCTGCTGGATTCGCGTATTCGCGGCCTTTCCGTCAATCAGCACCTCGCCCAGAGCGCCCGCGCCGCCACCGAACAGGCCGGGCGCGGGATATTTGATCCGCTCCGTCACAAACACGGCCGCGATCCCATCCACCTCGCATTCGATCTCCGTCTCATGCCCCAATCCGCCGCGCTGACGGCCCGCGCCGCCAGATCCGGTGAGTTGCAGCTTGCGATGGATCAGCACCGGTGCCGTGCGCTCCGCCACCTCAACCGGCGTGGCGGAGATATTGGACGGCCATGAGATGGAATCCGCCCCATCCTGCGCCTGCCCGGCCCCCGTCCCGCCATTGAAGAACAAGGTCCCGGCATAGGGCTGCCCCGATT
>CANHTE010000148.1 GCA_947462945.1 Acetobacteraceae bacterium | reverse complement strand
GCCACCATTGGCCCTTGACCGCCTGGAATACTCCCGTGCCAGAGTCCGCCAGGAGTCCGCGCGGAGGGCTGGCCCCGATTGGTTCCACCATCGGGAAAGGGGTTCTTATATGTTGTGTTCTTACAATTCTAACATTCTTACAAAGCCTAAAAGCCCCATTTCTACAGGGGCTTGCGGTGCCTCGATTTGTAAGAAAGGCCCGCCATGGGCTGCTTACAATTCTTACAGCCGGCACCCGGCATGAAGCGGCAGAACCCAGCCCAGCGTCTCACAAAGCGCGTGGTTGATGATGCCATCTGCCCGCCAGGCCGGCGGGACATTTGGCTTTTCTGTAGCGAGCTGCGCGGCTTCGCGGTCCGCATCACCGCACAAGGCGCCAAGGTGTTCCACCTCCAATACAAGGCGGCGGGCAAGGTGAAACGCCTGGCCCTTGGCGAGTATGGGGCGGTGACGGTGGACCAGGCGCGCAAGCGAGCCGAGGTAGCGTGAGGCGAAGTCAAAGCCGGCGGGGACCCTAAGGCGGTGCAGGTGGCCGGGCGGAAGGCAGCGCGGGACGCGGCCAAGGCCGATGCTTTCACCCTGCGCGCCCTCGCCTCCAACTGGCGCGAGCTGCACCTCGATGTGAACCGGAAGCCTCGATACGCGGCGGAAGCGGAGCGGACTATCCATCTGGCTTTGCCCGCGTGGCTGGACCGCCCCGCCGCCTCGATCAATTCCGCGGTCATTCAAGAGGCCCTGGACAACATCACCCGCACGCGAGGGCCTGGCGCCGCGCGACAGGCGCATCGCCTGATGCGCGCCGCTTTCGAGTGGACCCGGCAGCGCGGGGAGCTGCCACGCAACCCGCTGGCGGACATGGCCCCGGTGAAGAAGAGCCGGGACCGAGACCGCGCTTTGAGCGATGCCGAGCTGGCCGCCGTGTGGCAGGCGGCGGGGAAAGTTGGCCACCCCTATGGCCCGTTTATCCGCTTCCTGATCCTGACCTTGCAACGCCGCGAAGACCTGGCCGGCATGTCATGGGCTGAGGTCTCGCCAGACCTGACCACCTGGACGCAACCCGCCGGCCGGACGAAGAACGGGCGCCCCCATATCGTCCACCTGGCGCCGGCCGCGCGGTCCATTCTCCGGGCGCTACCGCGCTTCGAGAGCTGCGCGCTGGTGTTCACCAACACCGGCAAGACGGGCCTCTCCGGGTTCTCGCCTGCGAAGCTGCGCCTTGATCGCCAGGTGGCCAAGGATCGGACCCAGCAAGGGGTGAAGCCGCCCGAGCTTGCGCCGTGGCGCTTCCATGATCTGCGCCGCACCGGAGTTACCACCATGGCCCGGCTGGGCATTTCGTCCGACGTGGCGGACCGCATCTTGAACCACGCCGCCAGCGCCTCGAAGGGCGGGGTGAAGGCGGTTTACCAGATGCACGAATATACGCGGGAGCGCGAAAAGGCCCTGATCCGTTGGGCCAGCCATGTGCTGACCGTGGCCAGCGTGGCGGAAGCGCCCGGCAACGTGGTTCCGATGGTGCCACGCAAGGGCAAGGCGAAGCGGTAGGGAGTAGGGGCACCACATGGCGAGGCTTGGCGCGCGGCAATCATGTTCCTGCCCGCCCTCTCCCCGCGCGATTGCCTCAATAGGGCTTGCCCTAGTGAGACGTCTCACACTCCCCGGAAATGCGTCCCATATGAATACCCCTTGACCTTTGAGACACGCCAAGCGATAACGTCTTAGAACCCAGTGAGACGGAAACCCTCAAATGTTCATCGGATACGCCCGGACCTCCACCACCGAACAGGAAGCCGGCCTGGAGGCCCAGCACCGGGACCTGGCCGCCGCCGGCTGCACCCGCGTCTTCGCGGAACAGGTCTCATCCATCGGCAAGCGGGACCAGATGGAAGCCGCCATCGCCTTCGCCCGCCAAGGCGATACCTTGGTGGTGACGAAGCCGGACCGCCTGGCCCGTTCCGTGGCGGATATGCTCGCCATCATGGCGCGCCTCGAAGCCAAAGGCGTGGCGCTGCGCGTCCTGTCCATGGGCGGTGCCGAAGTGGACACCAACACCCCCACCGGCCGCATGATGCTGACCATGCTTGGCGCCGTGGCCGAATTCGAGCGGGCCTTGATGTTGGAGCGCCAGCGCGAGGGCATCGCCAAGGCGAAGAGCGAAGGCCGCTACAAGGGCCGTGCCCCCACCGCCCAAGCCAAGGGCGCCGAAGTGCTGGCGCTGCACGCGGAGAAGGTCCCGCCGGCCGAGATTGCCCGCCGCCTGGGGATCGGCCGGGCCAGCGTCTATCGAATCCTGGCGAATACCCCCGGGGCCAGCACCGGCACCGCCTGACCAGCTCCCAGGGGTCTCAGTTGAGCTGAGACCCTACGCTGAACATAGGGTATCGTTTGAAGCGATACCTTTTTCGCCCTCCAGGGCGAAAACCTGCGCCCCCTCCAGGGTGACCAGCTTCCCCCGCCGTGACCTTGCCGGCCCTTGCGCGGCCGCCAGGGGTATGAGCTGGAATCACACCCCTTGTGAATTCGGCCGGCCCCGGCAGAAACCCCTTGCCCTTCCTCTCCGCACCTATCAAATTGATAGGACGCAAGGGGAGCGGTGCATGCGCAAGCCGAGGCAATGGCGCCTCACGCCGGAGATGGCAACGCAGCGTATCCGCGAACGCGCCAGCAACAGCGCCAATGTCCAGCTCACCTTGCACGCACAGGAACAGATGGAAGCGCGTGACATCATCGCGCCCGAGGTCTTCCGCATATTGCGGGAGGGCGCGGTGCAGGATGACCCCGTGCAGGAGGGCGACGAATGGAAGGCAACGATGGAGCTTCGGATGCCCGGCGGACGGGACGCGGCAACCGTGACGGTGCTGGCCGCCGGGGATCGTCTGCGGGTGGTCACAGTGATGTGGAAAGACCGGCAGTGAAGGCGCGTCGCATGCGTCGTGGCCCGGCAGTGGCGGTGCCTGAGCCCTTCCACTACACCGCCAGCGGCTTGCCCGATGTGTGGCTGCTGAACGGCTTTCACCGGGAAGACACACCCGATGGGCCGGCGGTGCGCATCGAGGATGCGGACGGGCTGCACAACGCGCTGGCGCGGGCCATCGTCACCGCGAAGAAGCCCCTCACGCCGGCCGAGCTGCGCTATGTGCGCAAGCTGCTGGGCCTGTCTCAGGCGGCGGTGGCGCGGCTGCTGGGCATCACGGATCAAACGGTGGCGCGATGGGAGAAGGCCGAGACCGCCGTGGATTCGGCGGCTGAACGCCTGGTCCGGTTCGTGGTGCTGGAACACCTGGGCGAGGATGTGAGCGTGCGGGAAGAGCTGGCCGCCCTGGCCGAGCTGGACGAAGCCTTGCACGGCGAGCACCGCTTGGAACGCACCGGCCGCACCTGGAAGCGTGCGGCTTAGTTAGGGGAGCGGGCCTTGTCGCGCCATGAGGACGCAGCAAGTCTGGCATACCCTAGGGCTGGCTGGACGATGCCTCTGACCGCGCCAGATTTGCCTCGAAAGTTTCAAGCTCGCTGATCCGCATTTCTACAGCGGGTGTCAGAAGCCCGCGCGCCTTTGCTCCGGCCCGTATTTGCTGCGCTACCCCAGCGCCTAACCTGAACGGATCATTGAAAGGCTTGCGGAAGCTTCGGATCTCTTCGCCTCGCTCCAGCGGATGCGCTTCCTTAATCGCCTCGAACACTTCCGATGCCTTGTCGCGGAGCCGCCAAGCGTTCCATTCCGTGTAGCAGGCTGTTCTCTCCGAGTGAGTGGCTTTAAGCGCGTCCAGAACCTTCTTTACCTCGCTTTCGACACGCTGCTTCGAAGCCTCGTCCCTCCCTAGGCGATTGCTCGCCTGCACAAGTCCTAGGCCGATGCGAGCCAACGGCAGCGCCATCTGGCGCACCTCTTCGGCGCTCGCAACGGCTTCGGTTGCGGCTGCCTGCGCCTCCCTCAGCTTGGCGGATACGCCCCACGCATTGAAGCTTTCCAAGCGATCAAGCGACGCGAAGACCAGCAATCCGACGCCGCCTCCCATGAGATGCCACGCGCTTCCCTGGGCGATACTCAGCGCATGCAGCACGGGGCCGGCGAGCAAGAGCGCCGCGCCACTGATCTGCATGATGAGCGCCAACCACGCCGGGAGGGCAGCCTTGGAGCGGTTGCCGTCCTTCCCCTCAGCCATGGCGACGCTCATCCAGGCTGGCGCTTCCCGCCTCCGTCGCGATGGCATCATTCAGCGCTTCGACCTGGCCGCGTCGCAGAAGGCGGACATGCCAGGGGAAGGGCTGCCAGCGATTATCGTCGGACCAGCGGATGACGACCCAGCGCCAGCCGTGGGTGTTCAATGCCTCAATCCGAATGCTGCACGGATGGCCGGCTTCGATGAAGAAGGAGAAGCCGCCGTTGAGGTGCCAATTCACGATGCTGGCGATGCCGGCGCGGCCCTCTGCGCCTTCAAGCCAAACCCGATCGGTCTCCTGCTGCCTTGGCCAGAGATGCAGCGACCGCAGATGCACCGGCCGTGAGGTTGACGACACGGTGATGAGGGTAGGCGGCCCGCTGGCGCCGGCCCGGTCTCTGCATGGCCGCAAGATGAACGCCGGGCGCTTGGCCGCCAGGGCACCGATGAAGTTAACGATGCCCAGCACCGCACCAACCCATGCGGCGGCGGCCTGCCACGTCATGCGGTGCCCTTGCGCAGTCGCACGCCAGGCCCCCCGCCGTTCTCTGCGATAAAATCCACACCGGCCGCTTCCAGGGCTGCCCGGATGGAATCGAGATTGGCCGCCAGGGGTTCGCGCCGCCCCGCCTCGAAATCCTTGACGGTGCTGAGCGATACGCCCGCCGACGCGGCAAGGGCGCCCTGGGACCAATCCACAAGCGCGCGGCCGGCGCGGACCTGCTGAGGCAAAAGCGAAGCGGACAAGCCAGACCCCAACTAAAATGGTTGACCTAACTAGAGTAGCCAACCAATATCGTTGGCGCCACCGAAAAGGCGGCGGCCGAGCGGGGAAGGTGGAAGCTCCCCGCGCTCGGCCTGACCACAACCCGAGCCCAGGAGCCCGGCCAATGGCTGAT
>CANHTE010000147.1 GCA_947462945.1 Acetobacteraceae bacterium | reverse complement strand
TTGAAGATGGGGATCTCTTCATCACCAAAGCGTTTTTTCTTAGAGACCATCAGCACCTCACCAAGCTGCACCTTTCATCCAACATACCCTACGATTCTGAGTAGAGTCCGTTTTGTGAAAGTTCACGTGCAGCTTTATGAGGCGTGGCACTGAAAATCAACGCATTTCTTCACGATGTGAAAGTTATGTGAAACTTAAAAACCTAAGAAATGCGTTGTTTTTGGAGAATGAACTACTCCCACTCGATCGTGCCCGGCGGCTTGGACGTATAGTCATACACCACGCGGTTGATGCCCTTCACCTCGTTGACGATGCGGGTGGCGGTGCGGGTCAAGAAGCTGGCGTCAAAGGGATAAACATCGGCGGTCATGCCATCGACGCTGGTCACGGCCCGCAGGCCGCAAACCCGGTCATAAGTGCGGCCATCGCCCATCACGCCCACGGTGCGCACCGGCAGCAGCACGGCAAAGGCCTGCCAGATCACGTCATACAGCCCGGCCGCGCGGATTTCCTCCAGATAGATCACATCCACCAGGCGCAGCAGATCGGCCTTCTCGCGCGTCACCTCGCCCGGGATGCGGATGGCCAGGCCCGGGCCGGGGAAGGGGTGGCGGCCCACGATTTCCTCTGGCATGCCGAGTTCGCGGCCCAGCACGCGGACCTCATCCTTGAACAACTCGCGCAGCGGCTCCACCAGCTGCATGCGCATCCCCTCGGGCAGGCCGCCGACATTGTGGTGGCTCTTGATCGTCACCGAAGGCCCGCCTGTCGCGGAAACACTCTCGATCACATCGGGGTAGAGCGTGCCCTGCGCCAGGAAATCGGCGCCGCCGATCTTGTTCTGCTCCTCCTCGAACACCTCGATGAAGAGCCGCCCGATGATCTTGCGCTTCTGCTCGGGGTCCGTGACGCCGGAGAGCTGGCCCAGGAACAAATCACTCGCGTCGCGATGCACCAGCTTGATGTTGAAGCGCTCGCGGAAGGTCTTCACCACCTGCGCGCTCTCATTGGCGCGCATCAGGCCGTGATCCACATAGATGCAGGTCAGCTGGTCGCCAATCGCCTCATGCAGCAGCACCGCCGCCACCGAGGAATCCACGCCCCCCGAAAGCCCGCACACCACGCGCCCCTGGCCCACCTGCGCGCGGATTTTCGCGATGGTCTCAGCGCGGTAACCGGCCATGGTCCAGTCGCCCGTGCAGCCGCAGACGCCATGGGTGAAGTTGCGCAGCAGCGCCGCGCCATGCGGCGTATGCACCACTTCAGGGTGGAACATGGTGCCATAATAGCGGCGCTCGTCATGGGCGATCAGCGCGTAGGGCGCGCCCTCGCTCTCGGCCACCACGCGGAAGCCGGGTGGCAGCACGGTGATGCGGTCGCCATGGCTCATCCAGACCGTCTCCCGCGCGCCCTTGGCCCAGACGCCCTGGGTGATCGGGCAATCGCCGGTGACGGTGACGGTGGCGCGGCCGAATTCCCGCGCATGGCCGCCCTCCACCGTGCCGCCCAGCTGATGCGCCAGGGTCTGCTGGCCGTAGCAGATGCCCAGGATCGGCAGGCCGGATTCGAAGGCATAATCCGGCGCGCGGGGGCTTTCGCCCTCGGTCACGGAGGCCGGCCCGCCGGAGAGGATGATGCCCTTGGGGGCGAAGGCGCGGATTCGCGCCTCGGGCGCCGCGTTGAAGGGCCAGATCTCGCAATAGACGCCCGATTCCCGGAGGCGCCGCGCGATAAGCTGCGTCACCTGGCTGCCGAAATCGAGGATGAGGATGCGGTCGTGCTGGGCGGGGGAGCGGGTCATGTCGCTGCGCACCACGGACAGCCCTTGCCGTCAAGCCGGGCGGGGCGTTGCCAGCCAGGCGCCCGCCGAAAACAACAGCCCGATGGCGAATACCAACGCGTGGCTCTCGCCCGAGGCGCCGAAGACACCCGCCAGCGCGAAGGCCGCCGCCGCCTGGGCGATGGCATAGGCAATGGTCGCCCGTACCCAGAGCGCGCCCGCGGCCGCGCCGGCCACCTCCCGCGCCCAGGCGAGGGTCACGGCCGAAACCCCAACCCCGGCAAAGCCGCCGGCCAGCGCCGCCAGCGGCAGGGCGGGCCACCAGGGCAACAGCACGAAACAAAGGGCCGCCACCTGCACGCCGAGCCAGAGCCTCACCGCCCTGGCACCCCCCAGCCGATCCGCCACCCGCCCGCCCGAAAGCGTGCCCAGCAGCCCCCCCAGGCCAAACATCATCCACAGCCCGCTGCCGGCGAGAATGCCCAGGCCAAAGCCGCGCGCGGCGAAATCCGCCAGATAAACCATATGCGGCACCATCCCCGCGCCCGAGAGCGCATAGGCCAGCAGCAGCCCAGGCATGGGGGGCGGGGTGAGGGCAGCGTCCCGCCCGGCCGGATCATTCGGAAAGCGCGGCTGGGCGAAGGCCCAGAGCAGCGCCGTCAGCCCCGCCAGCCCCAGCCACCCCGCGCTGGGGCCGGAGAGCAGCAAGGGCGGCAGCAGTGCCGCGCCGAGGAAAATCCCGCCGCCCACCCCGCTGATCACCACACCCGAAGCCAGGCCCCGTCGTTGGGCCGGCACTGCGCGCTGGATGGCTGGCCCGACGAGGGACATCAGCACGCCCCCGGCCAGCCCCGCCAGCAGCCGCCAGGGCAGCAGCCAGAACACCCCGCCCGGAATGGCGCAGGCCAGCAGGGAGAGCAGCGCCGCCCCCATGCCCAGCGCCAGGGCCGGCCTGGTGCCGATGCGCCGGCCCAGCGCCTGCGCGCCCATGGCGCCGCCGACATAGCCGGCCAGCGCCGCAGCGCCCAGCAGCCCGGCCTCGGCCCCGCTCACCCAGCCCGCCTGCACCAGCGCTGGGAAGAGCGGGACAAAGGCAAAACGCGCCAGCCCCACGCCCACGCAGGTCGCCGCCGCGCCGGAGAGCGCTAGCGGCAGGAAGGGCGTGGTCACACGGTGAACTGCTCGGCGATGATCCGCTCGGAAAGGCTGCGATCCGGGTCGAACAGCATGGTCATGGTGATGCTGCGATCCTCCCGCACTTCAACCCGCCGCACATCGCGCACCTCGGTGTAATCGGCCGTGGCGGAGACGGGCCGCTTCTCGGGCTCCAGCACCTCGAACACCACCCGCGCGGCGGAGGGCAGCAGCGCGCCGCGCCAACGCCGCGGGCGGAAGGCTGAAATGGGCGTGAGCGGCAGCAGCCGTGCATCCAGCGGCACGATCGGCCCATGCGCCGAGAGATTATAGGCCGTGCTGCCGGCCGGGGTCGCGATCAAGATGCCGTCGCAGATCAATTCGGGCAGGCGTTCCTTGCCATCCACCAGGATGCGCAGCTTGGCCGCCTGGCGCTGCTCGCGCAGCAACGAGACTTCGTTGATGGCGAGCGAGGCATGGGTGCCGCTGGCCGAATGGGCGCGCATGCGCAGCGGGTGCAGATGCGCCGCCTGGGCGGCCAGCAGCCGTGCGGGCAAATCCTCCTCCCGATAGGGGTTCATCAGGAAGCCCACGCTGCCGCGATTCATCCCATAAATCTGCGCGTTGCGGCCGAGGAAACGGTGCTGGGTTTCCAGCATCAGCCCATCGCCGCCCAAGGCGACGATGAAATCGGCCTCCTGTGGCGGCACATCGCCATAGAGCTGCACGAGGCGGGCCAGCGCTTCCTGCGCGGGCCCGGCCGTGGAGCCGAGGAAGGAAATCCTGGTCATTCACCCCACCGTGTCAGGCCGCGCGGCAGCGGCGCCTTGCCATGGCGGGCGGTCATGCCAGCCGCCGATGTTCAAGCACTGGCATGTCGCGTCTCACCTTGGCCGTGACGGCCGGGTCAATGCGGGCCGTGATCCAGCCCACCCCGTCGCTCGCCTTGGCAACCACATGGCCCCAGGGGTCGGCGATCAGCGAATGGCCATAGACCTGGCGGGTGGCGCCGCGCTCCTCATAGGAGCCCCAGGAGGCGGCGGCCGCGATCCAGCATTGCGTCTCGATGGCGCGTGCGCGCAACAGCACCTCCCAATGATCCTTGCCGGTCATCAGGGTGAAATTGGATGGCACGAAGATCACCTCGGCCCCCTGGCGGCGCAGGGCCAGATATTGTTCAGGAAAGCGCATATCGTAGCAGATGGTGCAGCCAAAGGTGATGCCCTTCGCCGCGAAGGTGACGAGGTCACTGCCCGCGCCATACAGCGCGCTCTCGCGATACCCCGTGCCATCGGGCCCGGTGATGTCGAACAAATGGATCTTGCGATAGCGGGCGATTTCCCTGCCGTTCGGGTCAAAGACCAGGGTGGTGTTGAAGAGTTTCTCCGCACCCTGCTCGATGATCGAGCCGCCATGGACATGGATGCCCGCCCCCTTGGCCATTCGGCGCAGGAACTCATAGGCGGCGCCGCCCGTGCCGCCGGCTTCGGGCAGCACTTCCGCCGCCGCCGCCCGCGCCTCGCGCCCGCCGCCCAGATTGGTCCAGGTCTCGGGCAGGGTGATCATGTCCGGCCGGTCGGCCTCCAGCGCGGCTTCGAAGAGGCGGCGCGCCTGGTCGAGATTGGCCGTCTTGTCGCTCGTCTGGTTCATCTGGATGGCGGAGATGCGCATGGCGGAGCCTATCTTGGGACTGGTTATCTTGCAGGGGGCGGCACGCGCCGTTCGTCCAGCGGCACGCCGCGGGAAACCCCCCAGCGCGCCAATTGCGGGTCAAGCATCTCGCTCCGCTCGCCCGAGGGGCGTTGCGAGATGAAACGCACCCGGCCGGTGGTCAGCAGCGCGACCTCCAGCACCCCATCACGCGGACGGATGCTCAGGAAGACCTCCTGTTCGCCCTCGCCGCCCAGGCGCGCGCCGCGCAGCACCAGAGCTGTGCCGTCAAAGGCAATGGGCGCCACGATCTCCATGCCGGTCATCAATTGCCGGAGGCCGGGATCGCCCAGCAAGGCCGAAAGGCCGCGCCGCACCAGCGGGTCATTCAGCACGATGGGGGTATTGGTGGTGCCGATCTGCGCCGAAAGATGACCCAGCACACCCTGCTTGTGATCCACCACCGGCTGCGCCGGCGCGGCATGGGGCAGCAGCAGCGCCAGGGCCAAGGCGCGCATGGCC
>CANHTE010000146.1 GCA_947462945.1 Acetobacteraceae bacterium | reverse complement strand
GTAAACTTCGTAGCCTCACCCGAGGCCGCTTACGTCACCGGCCAAATCTGGCACGTCAACGGCGGACTGATCTAAAAATCGGGGTCTGGGGCCTTTCGGCCCCAGCGGGTCCAGGCCAAAGGGGGGGCAGCGCCCTGGAACTTATTTATCGTGCGTCTTGATGGCGAATTCTTCCACCATCTCCCCAATCCGCTTCGGGTCGCTCTGCTCCATCACCCGCCGGGCGAAGCGCGCACAATCATCAATATCCAGCGAGCGGATCGCCTGTTTCACGCGCGGGATGGAGCCCGCATTCATCGAGAGGCTACGCAGCCCCAGCCCCAGCAGCAGCGGCACGAGCTTCGGGTTGCCGGCCATCTCCCCGCAGACCGAAACGGGCATGCGCAGGCGCAAAGCCGCTTCGGTGGCGAATTGCATCAGCCGCAGCACGGCCGGGTGCAGTGGATCGTACAGATGCGCCACGTCAATCTCGGCGCGGTCCACCGCCAGGGTGTACATGGTCAGGTCATTGGTGCCGATGGCGAAGAAATCGGCTTCCAGCGCAATGGCATCGGCGGCCAGGGCGGCGCCCGGCGTTTCGATCATGGCGCCGAGCGGCGGGAGTTTTTCCGGCAGCGCCTCGCCCCGGCGGCGCAGACGGCGGGCGACGCGCTCGAAGATTTCGCGCGCCTGCGCCACTTCCGAAGGCACGGTCACCATGGGCAGCAGCACGCGCACCTGGCCCAGATGGGCCACGCGCAGAATGGCGGCGAATTGCTCCTCCAGCAGGGCCGGGCGCCTCAGCAGCAGCCGCAGGCCGCGCAGGCCGAGGGCCGGGTTGGGGCCGGTCGGCACCGGCACGCCCTGGGCCAGGGCTTCCATATCCTTCTCGCCGCCCCAATCCAGCACGCGGATGGTCACGGGGTCCTGGCCCATCGCTTCCAGGATGGCGCGATAGGCCTCCATCTGGGCCTCCTCATCGGGGAGGTCCTCGCGGTTCATGAACAGGAACTCGGTCCGCAACAGGCCAATGCCTTGCGCGCCGGCCTGATGGATCAGCGGCAATTCGGCCGGGATTTCGAGGTTGGCCTGGAGTTCCACCTGCTGCCCATCGGTGGTCTCCGCGGGCAGGCGGCGCAGCTTGCCCAGGCGGGCGCGTTCCTTGGCCTGGGCGGCCAGGCCCTCCTTCGCGCGGGCGATGGTCGTGGCGTCCGGGTGCAGGGCAATTTGCCCCGTCCCGCCATCCAGCACGGCCATGTCGCCACGCGCGGCGGCAGCCGTCAGCCCATGGCAGCCCAGGATGGCCGGAATGCCGAGCGCCCGCAGCATGATGGCGGTATGCCCATCGGCGCCGCCCTCCTCGGTGGCCACGGCGGCCACCTTGCCGGGCTCCAGCAGCGCGGCATCGGCGGGGGTGAGTTCATCGGCCACCAGGATGGCGCCGGCCGGCACGCCCTTGAGGCTGCGGAAGGGGGTCGCGGTCAGGTTGCGGGTCAGGCGGCGGGCGATTTCGCGCACCTCGCCGGCGCGGCGGTTCAGCCCGGCCTTGTCATCGCCCTTGGCGGCGAGGATGGCCTGGGCGATGGCCTCGGCCTCATCCTGCACGGCGGTTTCGGCGGAAAGCAGCTCCTCGCCGATGCGCTTGCGCGCGCCGCGCAGCAGCCGCGAATTGCCGAGCATGAGGATATAGGCATCCAGCAGCGGCTCCAGCTCCTCCTGCGCTTCCTCGGGCAGGACGGTCAGCCGGGTCTTGAGCTTGCCCACCTGCTTGCGGGAGAGGGCGGCGGCGTCATGCAGCTTGGTCCGCTCGGTCTCCACCGCATCGGCGGTGATGTCGCGGCGCGGCGCCTCGGCCGGGGCTTCGGTGGTGTCGTAGATGGTGCCGATGACAATCCCGGGCGAGACGGCAATGCCGGAGAGGCGCTGCTCGGCCAGTTTGCTGGGGCGGCGGCTGGACTTGGTGGCCCCGGCTTCGGGCTTGCCTGGCGCGTCAGTCTTCATGGAAGCCGGCTTCGATCAGCCCGGCCACCGCGTCCAGCGCTTCACGAGCGTCCCAGCCTTCGGCCTCCAGCAGGATTTCGCTGCCCTGGCCGGCGCCCAGCATCATCAGCCCCATGATGGAGCAGGCGGGCACGGTCTGCCCGGCGCGGCTGACATTGAGGCAGGCGGAATAGCGCTCGGCCACGGCCACCAGCTTGGCGGCGGCGCGCGCATGCAGGCCACGGCTATTGCTGATTTTCAACGTGCGCCGCAGCACCATGGACCCGCCCTCGCACCCGGCATCCAAGGGCGGTTGCGGGGTTTCGGCGGCGGAGGCCAGATGCGGCGTACCGCCCTCTTCGGTGGGCCACTCGTTCATTCGGCGCTTCCATTCCCATTCTTATCGGCGATCTGGGGTGCGGCATGGCCGTTTGCGAGGTCACTGGCGGCGGTGATGTATTTCCGCCCCGCCTTGGCCGCGTGATCCACCGCCTCGGCCAGCGGTTCGGAGCCCCGAATCTTCGCAAGCTTGACCAGCAGCGGCAGGTTCACCCCGGCAATCACCTCGATCGTTTTGTGATCCGCCAGCGAGAAGGCGAGGTTGGAGGGTGTGCCCCCCGCGATATCGGTCAGCACCACCACGCCATCGCCCTGGTCCACATCGGCGATGCGGGCGCGGATATCGGCGCGGCGGCCCTCCATGTCATCCTCGGGGCCGATGCAGACGGTGGCGACAGCCGGTTGCGGCCCCACCACATGCTCCATCGCATGGCGCAGTTCGAGGGCGAGCCGTCCGTGAGTGACGAGCACAAGACCAATCATATGTCGGAATTCATCGAAAGAGGCATGGGGGGAGCGGGGGGCGCCTGAACGGTATCTGCGGAAGGGGATAGCACCATATCGGGAGCCTGGCCCAGTTCCCGATGCGCGACATCAACACGCCAGCCCTGTTGCCTGAGATGGGCTGCCATTTTTTCGACCACAAAGACGGAACGATGGCGCCCGCCGGTGCAGCCGATGGCGATGGTGAGGTATTTCTTGCCTTCGGCCACATAGCGCGGCAGCAGCGGCTCGATAAAGCCGGTCAGCCGCGACCAGAAGGCCGGGAAGTGCGGATCAGCCGCGACATATTCGGCCACCGCCGGGTCACGCCCCGTCAGCGGGCGCAGCAGCGCATCGTAATGCGGATTGGCCAGGAAGCGCAGGTCAAAAACGAGGTCCGCCTCGCGCGGGAGGCCCTTGGGAAAGCCGAAGGATTTGAGGTTGATGTTCAGCCCCGGCGTCCCTCCATCCTTGAAGCGCCCTTCGATCAGCCGCCGCAACTCGGGCAAAGGAAGGGTGGAGGTATCAATGACAAGGTCCGCCGCGTCGCGCAGCGGCGCCAGCAGGGCGGCCTCACGCAGGATGCCATCCTGCACCCGGCTGCCCATCGGTCCGCCGGGCGCCAGCGGGTGGCGGCGCCGCGTCTCGGTGTAGCGGCGCAGCAGCACCTCCTCCTCGGCGGTGGCGAAGACGAGCCAGGTGGCGATGCCCGGGTGCTGTCGCAGCCGCGCGATGGTGGCCAGGGCGCGGGCGGGCTCAAAGCCCCGGGTGCGCGCATCAATCCCGGCCGCGATCGGGCCGGCGCCTTCCTCGACCAGGGCATCGAGAATGGCGAGCGGCGGATTGTCCACCGTCTCGAAGCCCAGATCCTCCAGCACGCGCAGAATCGAGGCCTTGCCGGCGCCGGACAGGCCCGTGACCAGCACGAAGGGGCGGGGGCCAGCGTTCACGCCGAAAAGGCGCCCGCGGTCATTCGCCAGCGGCCGGCCAGCACATCCAGCGCCCGGCGCAGCAGATCAGGCGCGGAGGGGGCCGCCCCATCCAGGTGCAGCAGCGGGAGGCTGACGCCCAGCGCGCTCCAGCTTTCGGGCTGCGGCAGGCGGGCAAGCTCGGCCCGGGGGACCAGGCGCACAACGAGGCGCAACACTGCATCACGCCAGGGCAGCTCACTCAGCAGGCCCAGGCCGAACACCTCCATCCGTCCGGCCAGGATGGCCGGAGGAGACGCGTGCAAAAGCCCCTGATCCGCCTGCAGTATCACTTGGTCATCCGATACGAGATCCCAGCCCTGGCCCAGCAGGCGCAGCAGAAGGTCCGACTTGCCGCCACCCGGGGGGGCCAGAAACAAAATGCCCTCACCCGAGAGGGCCGCGCAGTTCCCGTGCAAATTCATTCCACGGCACCTAGAAGATGACAAGTTGGAAGTTTATGGCAGGATTGGGGCTTGCGCGGAAGGGCATCGTCGCGGCACCTGGGGGCATGGGTCCAGACCGTTCCGACATCCTTGCCGCCGCCCGCCGCATCGCTGGCGATGTCCGGCAGACGCCGCTTCTGGCCATGCCCGGCTGGGGGGTGCTGAAGCTGGAAATGCTGCAACTGGCCGGCAGCTTCAAGCCGCGTGGCGCCTTCAACCGCATGCGCGCCCTGGGCGTGGGCCCGGCCGGCGTGATTGCGGCATCGGGCGGCAATCACGGTGCGGCGGTGGCGGCGGCGGCGCGAAGCCTGGGGGTAAAGGCTGAAATCTTCGTCCCCGACATCGCCGCCGAAGCGAAGCGCGCCCTCATCCGGGCCTATGGCGCCAGGCTGGTGGTGGGCGGCGCCAGCTATGACGAGGCCCGCCAGGCGAGTGAGGCGCGGGCGGCCGAAACCGGCGCCCTCATGGTGCATGCCTATGACCAGCCGGAAGTGCTGGCCGGGCAGGGGACCGTCGCCCTCGAATGGGAAGCCCAGGCGCCGGAGCTGACGCATCTGCTGATTGCGGTGGGGGGCGGTGGGCTGCTGGGCGGCATCGCCGCCTGGCATGTGCCGAGCAGCGTCACCCTCATCGCGGTGGAGCCCGAGGGCTGCCCCGGCCTGCACGCGGCGCTGGCGGCGGGCCGCCCGGTGCCGGCGCCGGTCGGCGGGCTTGCGGCCGACAGTCTGGGCGCGCGGCAGGTGGGCGGGCTGATGTTCCCCATCGTGGCTGCGCTGCATGCCGCAGGCCGGTTGCATTCCGTGCTGGTGAGCGACGCGGCGATCCGCGCCGCCCAGGCTGCCCTCTGGGCCGAGGCGCGGCTGGTGGCCGAGCCCGGCGGCGCGGCCTCGCTC
>CANHTE010000145.1 GCA_947462945.1 Acetobacteraceae bacterium | reverse complement strand
GGTTTTGCCAGCGAATGGCTCTTGTTGCAGGCGCTGAACCAGGGCTTCCGCGTCTCCGACATGTCGGTGCAGATGGTTGCGGCGGTGTCGCTGGCTGTGGTGGGCATGGCGATCGGCCTCGCGGCGGCGGCGATGGTGCGGCTCTATGGCCTCGTCTTCCTCGGCCGGCCACGGACGCCGCGCGGGGCCGGGGCGCCCGATGCCATGGGCATGATGCGCGCAGCCCTGCTGGTTCCCGCTGCGCTGACCTTGCTGCTGGGCCCGCTGGCGGCGGTGGCGCTGGGTCTGCTGGATGGCCCGGTCCGGCAAATGCTGGGGCCACAGGCGGCAGCACCCCATTTTGGGCTGGAGATGGCGCTGGGCGATGGTGGTTCGCGCTATCTGCCGGGCGTGGCTGCGCTCTTGCTGGCGGCCTTGTGCGGCCTGGTCTTTCTGCTGGTGCGGCGCCGCTCATCCGGGGCGCCGCTGCGCGGTCCCGCCTGGGATTGCGGCTTCATGCCCCCCCCGCCGCATTTGCCCTTTGGCGACCCGCTGAGCCAGGTCAGCGCGCAGGGGCTGGCCCAGCCCATCCGCCGCAGCCTGGGGGACCTCGCCATCGCGCCGCGCGAATGGCACCTCGCACAACCGCCCGGGGCGCCCAGCGCGGCCAGGCTGCGCGTCGAGGGACGGGATCGCGGCTTCACGTGGTTGCTCTATCCGCTGGCCCGCCTGCGCCGCGCCCTGGCGCGCCAGGCGGAAATGCTGCGGGGCCTGAGCTTGCGCGTCTATCTCGGCCTGAGCTTTGGCACGCTGGTGCTGCTGCTGGCGTTGATCGCCACGCTGGAGCGCGGCTGATGGCGTGGCTCGGCGGTCTTGTCACGCAGTTGCTGCATGTGGCGCTGATGCTCTTCGCGGCGCCTCTGCTGGTCGGTGTGCTGCGCTGGCTGAAAGCACGCTTGATGGGCCGGCGCGGGCCGCATCCGATGCAGCCCTGGCGGGACCTGTTGAAGCTGCTGCGCAAGCGGCCCGTGCTGGCCGAGAGCGCCAGCATCGTCTCACGCGTCGCACCCTATCTGGCGCTCGGCGCCACATTGCTGGCGGCCGGGCTGGTGCCGAGCTTCGCCTTCGGCATGGCCCTGGCCCCCGTGGCGGACCTGCTGCTGATCGGCGGGCTGCTGGCGCTCTCCCGCGTTGCGCTCGCGCTGAACGGGCATGATGCGGGCACCCCCTTTGGCGGGTTGGGCGCCGGCCGGGAAATGACCTTCGCCGTCTTCGCCGAGCCCGCCCTGTTGGTTTGCGTCATGGTCTTCGCCGTGCTCATCGGCACCACCAATCTGAACGCCATTGGGCACGGGCTGAGTGACGGACAGATCGGCGTGCGGGTTTCGCTGCTGTTTGCCGCCGTCGCGCTCGTGGCCGTGGCCCTGGCCGAGAATGCGCGTGTGCCGGTGGATAATCCCGCCACGCATCTCGAACTCACCATGGTGCATGAGGCGATGCTGCTGGAGGCCTCCGGCCGGCATCTGGCGCTGTGGGAGCTGCAAGCGGCACTCAAGATGCTGGTCTGGCTGGGCTTGCTGGCCACGCTGTTCCTGCCCTTCGGCGTGGCGGCGCCAGGCAGCGGGCCATTTTCCTGGGCGGTGGGGTTGCTGGCCTGGTTTTTGAAGATCGGTCTGCTGGCCCTGGCGCTGGCGGTCTTCGAAAGCGCCATTGCCAAGATGCGCGTCTTCCGGGTGCCGGAATTCCTCGGCGGCGCCTTGATGCTGGCGCTCTTGGCGGCAGCCTTGATCTTTGTCTCGACGGGGCTGGCGTGATGGGCTTCGGAGACCTCTCCTATGATGTCGCGCATCTGCTGGGTGGGGCGATGCTGCTGATTTCCTTCGTGCTGCTCTACCAGCGCCGCATTTTCGCGCTGGTGAATGCGTTGGCGCTTCAGGGCGGCTTCCTGGCCTTGGCGGCGCTCTGGCAGGCCTATGTCCAGGCTGCGCCGCAACTCTATGTGACCGCTGCCATCGCGCTGATCGCCAAGGGCATCCTGATCCCGATCTATCTGCGCCGGATGGTGACGCAATTGCCGCCCGCGCGCCGGGCCGAACCAGCCTCGGGCATTGGCGCCAGCATGATTGCGGGCTTCCTGCTGGTGGGCCTCAGCATCCTCGTCGTTTTGCCGGCCACATCCGGGGCGCGGGCGCTGGCGCGGGAGGATCTGGCCATCGCGCTCTCCATTGTCCTGCTGGGTCTTCTGATGATGGTCACGCGCCGTTCCGCCCTGGCCCAGATTGCCGGCCTGATGACGCTGGAAAACGGCCTGGTCCTGGGCGCGGTCGGCGTGGCGGGCATGCCCCTGGTGGTCGAGCTTTCGACGGCGGGCCTTGTCCTGGTCATCGCCGTCATCGCCGGCATTTTCGCGCGCGTGCTGCATGAGCGCTTCGAGAGCCTGGATACGTCCGTGCTGGATCCGCATCGGGGCGAGGGGTCATGACGCTCTGGCTCATCCTCACGCCTGTCCTGGGGGCGGCGCTTTGCGCGGCGCTGCCACGACACGCCGCGCGGCTGAACATCCTGGCCTCCGCCATCACCTTGCTGCTGGCCGTCCTGCTGCTGGGCGCACCGCCGGCCGAGGGCTGGCTGCGGGCCGATGCGCTGAACACGCCCCTCGTGCTGATCGCCGCCATTGTGGGCTTCAGCACCGCGATCTTCTCGGCGCAGGATATCGCGCATGATGGTTTCGATGTCCCGCGCAGCCGCGCCTACCACGCGGCGTTTCAGGGCTTCATGGCGGCGCATTTCCTGGCGCTGCTGGCCGATAACCTCGGCATCATGTGGGTGGCGATCGAAGCGGGAACGCTGGCCTGCGTGCTCATGGTGGCGCTGCACCGGACGCCCGCGGCCATCGAGGCTGCGTGGAAATTCTTCATCCTGTGTGGCGTGGGCATCGCGCTGGCCCTGTTCGGTCTGATCGTTCTGGCGCTGGCCGCGCAGCCCGTGGCCGGGCATCCGGGGGGGCATGCGGAGGGGCAATTATCCTTCATCGCCCTGCGTGCCCTGGCCGCGCGGGCTGATCCCAATCTGCTGAACCTCGCCTTCGTCTTTTTGCTGGTGGGCTTCGGCACCAAGGCCGGGCTGGTGCCGATGCATTCCTGGCTGCCCGATGCCCATGCCGAGGGCCCGACGCCCATCGCCGCCGTGCTGTCCGGCCTGCTGCTGAACGCGGCGATGCTCGCCATCCTGCGGGGCAAGAGCATTGTGGCCGCGCATCCCGATACGATCCCACCGGGAATCTTCCTGATGGTGCTGGGCTTTGTCACGCTGCTGCTCGCCGGCTTCTCGCTGTGGCGGCGGCGGGATGCCAAGCGGCTCTTTGGCTGGAGCAGCATCGAGCATATGGGCATTGTCGCCATCGCCTTCGGGACGGGCGGCGTGGCCGGGCATATGGCGGGGCTGCTGCATCTTTGGGGTCATTCGCTGATCAAATCGGCCGCCTTCTTCGCCATTGGCCGCGCGGCGCGCATCAAGGGCGGGCAGCACATGGCGGCGATTGGCGGGCTGGCCACCTCGCACCCCGCGCTGGGCTGGGGCCTCGCTCTGGCGATGGCCGCCCTGGCGGGGCTGCCGCCCTTCAGCCTTTTCGCCTCGGAAGTTCTGCTGGCCACCGCGCTGGCCGGCCAGGCGCCCTGGCTGGTGCCGCTGCTCCTGTTGGGCCTGCTGGTGGCCGGGACGGCGCTGCTGCATGCCATGCAGCGCCTGTGCTTCGGATTGCCGACGCCGCAGCCGCTGCCCCTGGGCGCAGGGCTGGCCACCTTGCTGCCGCTCTGGGCGCATCTTCTGCTGGCGATGATCCTCTGCCTGGCCATGCCGGCCACGCTCTCGCGCATGCTGCTGGATGCGGCGAGGCTATTGTCATGACGTTGCGCACCCTCATCGAGGCCGGGCAGCCACAAGGCTGCACCCCCTGGCCGCGCTATCTGCTGGAGGCCGGGCGCTGGGCCGCGCTCGCGCCTGCCGACGGGTTTGCCCTGCTCGGCCTGTGGGGGGAGGCGGGCTTTGCCCATGCGGCCTTTCTCGACGAAGCCCGGCTTGAGGTGATGCTGGCCAGCGTGGCGGCGCCGGAGGGGCGCATCCCCGCCCTTTCGCCCGGCTGGCCCGGGGCGGCCCTGTTCGAACGCGCGCTGCGTGATCTTTGGGGCATCGAGGCCGAGGGGGCGACAGATGCCCGCCCCTTCCTGGACCATGGGCGCTGGCCGCTGCTGGCCCCGCTCTCGGCCCGGCCGGCCACACAGGCGCCCAACCCCCAGCCCATGGAATTCCTGCCAGCCATGGGCGATGGGGTGCATGTCATCCCCGTCGGTCCCATTCATGCCGGCATCATCGAGCCTGGGCATTTCCGCTTCCATATCCAGGGTGAGATCATTGTCCGGCTTGAGGTGCGGCTGGGATATACCCACAAGGGCACGCTCTCACTCATCCAGGGCAAGCCACCCCGGGCCGCGGCGCGCTTTGCCGCCCGCCTCTCGGGCGACAGCACGGTGGCGCATTCGCTGGCCTTTGCGCGTGCGGCGGAAGCGGCGCTGGGGGTGGAGGTGCCCGCCCGCGCCTTGGCCCTTCGGAGCGCGATGCTGGAGCTGGAGCGCCTGCACAACCACCTGAATGACCTGGGCTTCATCGCCAATGACGCGGCCTTCGCCGTGCTCCATGCGCGCTGCGGCTGGCTGCGTGAGGGGCTGCTGCGGGCACAATCCCTGGCCTTCGGGCACCGGTTGATGATGGACCGCGTGCTTCCCGGCGGCGTCGCGCAGGATCTGACCGCCGAGGGGATTGCGGCGCTGCTGGGCGCGATGGAGGCCATTTCGCAGGAATTGCCGGCGCTGCTGGCGCTGTATGAGAGCCATGCCAGCCTGCAGGACCGCGTGCTTGGCACCGGCATCATGGCGCCAGAGCTGGTGGCGCGCTTCGCACCGGGCGGGGTGGTGGGCCGCGCAGCCGGGCGCCGTTTCGATGCGCGCCTGCTGACCGGCGAATGGCCTGTGGAGGCGCTGGTGACCCAGACCGGTGCCGATGTGGATGCCCGCTGGCGGCAACGCCATGCCGAGGCCCGGCAAGCCATCGCCCTGCTGCAATCCCTGCT
>CANHTE010000144.1 GCA_947462945.1 Acetobacteraceae bacterium | reverse complement strand
CTCGATGAGGCGGCGCGGCTGCGGGTCCGCAACGCCAATAACCTGCTGGCGCTGGAAGCTGCCGATTGGTGCCACACCGCCACCCATTGGCAGCGCTCGCGCTTCCCCCCCTGGGCGCAGGCGCGGATGAGCGTAGTGCATGAGGGCGTGGATACCGAAGCCATCCACCGCCGCGCCGAGGCCCGCTTCACCCTGGAGGATGGCCGCGTGCTGGGCGCGGCGGATGAAGTGGTCACCTATGTTGCGCGCGGCCTGGAGCCTTATCGCGGCTTTCCCAATTTCATGCGCGCCCTGCCCGGCATCATGCGCCATCGCCCCCGGGCGCAGATTGTCATCGTGGGTGAGGATGCGCCGCATTACGGCACCGGGCCGCCCGGCGGGGGAAGCTGGCGTGAGGCCATGATGGCCGAGTTGGGCGGGCAGCTCGACCTGGCGCGGCTGCATGTCATGGGCCGCATTGCGCATGAGGCGCTGATCGCGCTGTTCAGCATCAGCAGCGCCCATGTCTATCTGACCTATCCCTTCATCCTCTCCTGGTCCGTGTTGGAGGCGATGGCGTGCGCCTGCCCGATCATCGCCTCGGCCACGCCGCCGGTGGCCGAGGTCATCAGCCACGGCCGCAATGGCTGGGTGGTGGATTTCCATGCGCCCGAGGCGCTGGCCGCGGCCGTGATCCATGCGCTGGAGAATCCGGCGGCCGGGCAGGCGATGGGCCTCGCCGCCCGGGCGGATGTGGTGCGGGATTATGATCTGTGGCGCGTCTGCCTGCCCGCTGGCCTGCGCTTGCTGGCTGAGGTGGCATCCGGCACCCCACCAGGAATATGAGGTTTCTCGCCGGGCCGCAGACCGGCTGGGCCCGCCGAGCAGCCCGGCCGAGGTTTTCCGGCAATCAGCTCAAAGGGCCGCCAGGGGCAGCCCGATCGCCGGGTTGATCTTGAACTTGGCCATGCTGCCCCAGGCGCGGTCATATTGCGGTGGAATTTGCAGCGCCTCGATCCGCCCCAGCGCCACGGCCGCGTTCAGTACCCAATAGGGGTCGCGCAGGAAGGCGCGCGCCAGCAGGATCAGGTCGGCCTGCCCCGCATCCAGGATGGCCTGCGCCTGGGCTGGCTCCGTGATCAGGCCAACGGCCATCACCGGAATGCCGGCCCCCTGCTTCACGGCCTCGGCCCCCGGCACCTGATAACCCGGGCCAAGCGGGATTTTCTGGCCGGCATCCAGGCCGCCCGAGCTGACATCCACGATATCCACGCCCAGCGCCTTCAGCCGTTCGGCGAGCATCACGCTCTCCGCCGTATTCCAGCCGCCCTCGACCCAGTCGGTGTGGGAGATGCGGACGGCCAGCGGCAATTCATCGGGGATGACAGCGCGGGTGGCGCGGGTGATGTCGCGCAGCAGCCGGGTGCGGCCCTCGAAATCCCCACCCCAGCTGTCATTGCGCTGGTTGGAAATCGGCGAAAGGAACTGGTGCACCAGATAGCCATGGGCGGCGTGCAGCTCGATCAGCTTATAGCCCGCCTTGACCGAGCGCAGCGCCGCATCGGCGAAGGCCTGGATGGTGCCGAGGATCTCGGCCTCGCTCATGGCACGGGGCGTGGCATAGCCCTGGAAGGCGGCCGCACTCGGGCCCAGTGCGTCCCAGCCCGGCACGGCCGGGCCGGCTTCCCAGGCCGGCAGGCGGCTGCCCTTGCGGCCGGCATGGGCGAGCTGGATGGCCGGCACCGTGCCCATCGCGGCCATGGCCGTGACCAGGCGGGTATGGCCGGCCAGATGGTCATCACTCCAGATGCCAAGGTCACCGGGGCTGATGCGGCCCTCGGGCGTGACGGCCGCGGCCTCGGTCATCACCATGCCGGGGCCGGCCACCGCGCGGGAGACAAGATGCGCCATGTGCCAATCGGTCGGCTTGCCATCCTCACCCGCGCAATACTGGCACATGGGCGAGACGCCGATGCGGTTGCGCAAGGTCACCCCCCGCAGGGTGAGAGGGCTGAACAAATCGGTCATGAGCGTGCGTCCTGGGAGAGGTGGGAGACATAGGGCGGGGTGCGCCCCAGGCGGTTTTCCATGATGACGAGAAACGGGCGCGGGTCGGGCACAAGGCGCCCTTCCCCGTCCGTCGCCCAGCGCGACAGCGCCACCGTATCGCGGACATTGCCACCCACCGCCTCCACCACGCCAGGGGAGGCATGGAGGACGATGTCGCAATGCATCGGCCGGAAGCGCCCGCGCTCGGCGCCGCGCTCGGCCCAATCGCCCAGCGGCCGGCCTGAGCGGTCCCGGCAGACGAGGTCACCCGGGGCGGGGGCATGGGTTCGGGGGTCGCGCGGCAGGAAGGGCGCCCGCGCGGGCCAGGCAGCGGCCAGCGCGTCGAGATGATCGAGGTAGTTCGAGTGTGCGGCATCCGGCACGAATTCCGGCGCATCCACCCCCGCCGCGCCGATCACCCAGGAGATGAAGGCGGCGGACCAGAAGGGCTCGGCCCACAGGTTTTCACCCCCTGCGCCGGTCAGGGCGCGCACATAACGCGCGCGATTGGCAGGGATGGCCTGGCCCGATT
The DNA here is from genome assembly GCA_947462945.1 of Acetobacteraceae bacterium. Taxonomy (GTDB): domain Bacteria; phylum Pseudomonadota; class Alphaproteobacteria; order Acetobacterales; family Acetobacteraceae; genus Roseococcus. The sequence goes on along the minus strand of CANHTE010000144.1, from coordinate 2,559 downwards.
GGGGCACCGCGCGCCAATAGGCGAGCACGCGGGGAAAGTTTTCCGGGGCGCTTTCGGCGCGCGGGGAGGCCGCGGGGGCGCATGGGGCGAGTGCGGGGCCGGGCAGGCCCACCGCCACGCAGCCCCAATCCTGCCATTCGCCGGCAGCGAGGCGCAGCATGCGGTCCCGTGCCGCCGGCGGATAGCTTAGCGGCTCCGGCAGCACGGCCACCGGCGGCGCCACGGCGCAGCCCGTGAGCAAGGCCAGGATGGGCAAGGCCAAAATGGGCGGGACGCGGATCACGCCTCTCTCTGCCAAAGCCTTCCTGCATGGGCAAGGGTTTCACGGCCCCGCAACATGGCCCGACTCACGCAGGGGTGCAGGATGTGATGCGGCTTGGCGCCGAAGGGAGCGCGTTTGGCCATGGGGATCCGCGGCCGATGGCCAGCGCGGATGCAATGCGGGGGATGATCTTTGGGTTCAGAATGGGCCGCCCTGCGCGGTGCCCCTCACGGGGATCAGGCAAGGCCCCGGAATTCGAGCTTCGACCCCGGGCGGGCGGGGCGCTTTTTGCAACCCCGCCAGTCGCCCGGATCGAAGATGATCAGGCCAATGTCGCTCAGACTGCCGCGAGGCGGCTTTCGCCCAGGCCCGAACGGGCTGCGGTGGTATTGGCGGCGGCGTCGCGAATGATGTAGCCGCGCCCCCAGACCGTGCCGATCACATTGTTGGCGCCGGCGGTTTGCAGTTTCTTGCGCAGCTTGCAGACGAAGACGTCAATGATCTTGCTGTCCGGCTCATCCATGCCGCCATAGAGGTGATCCAGGAAATTTTCCTTGGAGAGCACGGTGCCACGGCGCATCAGGAGGAGTTCCAGGATGGCGTATTCCTTGCCGGTCAAATGGACCGAGCGGCCCTGCACGGCCACTTCCTTGGCGCCCAGATCGAGCGAGAGCGGGCCCATCTGGATGCGGGGCTGGCTGAAGCCCTTGGAGCGGCGGATCATGGCCTGCAGCCGCGCCACCAGCTCTTCCGGCTCGAAGGGCTTGGCGAGGTAATCATCCGCGCCGACGGAGAGGCCGCGTACCTTCGCCTGGGTCCTGGTATTGGCCGAGAGCATCAGCACCGGCGCTTCGATGCGCGAAGCGCGAAGCTTGGTGATCACCTCATAGCCTTCCATGTCGGGCAGCATGAGGTCCACCACGGCGGCGTCGTAATCATAAAGCCGGGCGAGTTCGAGGGCTTCGGCGCCGCAATCGGCCACGTCAACCACCATCCGATGCTGTTGCAACTGGAATGTGATCCCGCGTGCTGCGGAGCGATCATCTTCAACCAGGAGGATACGCATTCTCTTCATCTCCACACGTTTTGCGTGCAGAGCAGTATCACCGTGCCGCGAACTCGCCAAGAGAAATTCAGCATTTTAGTGTGTCTTTAAAAAAATTAACGTCATTAAAGCAGACATTTTGGCGCATTTCCCGGAAATATCCTAAGCGCGCGAGTCAGAAATGCCCCCTGAGCTAAGAATTTTAATGAATTTGTCGCAAACTGACGAAATGTCTAAAAATGCATCATTTAGTCCCTTATAATACCGCAGGTCGGAGCGGTGTCGAAACGAAAAAAGGGCGCCCCTTACAGGGCGCCCTCTTCATATCCAGGCGCCCCAGCAGGGGGCGCCGGTCAAGGGAGGTTTATTCCTCGCCAGCCTGCTCCCGGCGGCGGCGAATGGCCGCGCCCAGGATATCGCCCAGCGAGGCGCCGCTATCGGCCGTGCCGAATTCCTTCACGGCCTCGCGCTCCTCCTCGATCTCCTTGCCCTTCACGGTCAGGGAGAGGCGGCGGGCGGCGCGATCCACGGCGGTGATCTTCGCATCGACCTTGTCGCCAATGGCGAATTTGTCGGGGCGCTGATCCTGGCGGTCGCGCGCCAGCTCCGCACGGCGGATGAAGCCGGTCAGGACATCGTCAATCTTCACCTCGATGCCATTGGCTTCGATCTTGGTCACGGTGCAGGTGACGATCTCACCCTTCTTCACCTTGTCCAGAACCTCGGCGGCTGGATCGGCGGCGAGTTGCTTGATGCCCAGCGAAATGCGCTCCTTCTCGACATCCACATCGAGAACCTTCGCCTTCACCACATCGCCCTTCTTGTAGTTGGCGATGGCCGTCTCACCCGGCAAATCCCAGCTGAGGTCGGAGAGATGGACCATGCCATCCACATCCGGGCCCACGCCAATGAACAGGCCGAACTCGGTGATGTTGCGAATCTCGCCCTCGATCTCGGTGCCCAGGGCGTGATCCTGCAGGAAGACCTCCCACGGGTTGCCCTGAGCCTGCTTCAGGCCCAGCGAAATGCGGCGCTTGGGCTCGTCCACATCCAGGATCAGCACGTCCACCTGCTCGGAGGTCGCGACGATCTTGCCCGGGTGCACGTTCTTCTTGGTCCAGGACATCTCGCTCACATGGACGAGGCCCTCGACGCCCGCTTCCAGCTCCACGAAGGCGCCGTAATCGGTGATGTTGGTCACGCGGCCAGAGAACTTGCCGTTGACTGGATACTTGATGGCCACGCCAGATCG
>CANHTE010000143.1 GCA_947462945.1 Acetobacteraceae bacterium | reverse complement strand
GAGGATGCTCTGCTGGCTGACGAATTCACGATCGGTGCCCGGGAACATGCGGCCACCGACCGAGGAATACTCGCCCTCGGTATTTTCGCGCACCACGTAGAAATCGATTTCGGCGGGCGTGCGGTTGGCCAGCGGTGTGGCAACGCCCGGCAGCAGCTTGCAGGGGCGCAGCGAGACATATTGGTCAAAGCCACGCCGGATCGGGATGAGCAGGCCCCAGAGCGAGACGTGGTCAGGCACGCCGGGCCAGCCGACGGCGCCGAGGAAGACGCTGTCACTGTCCTTCAGCTGGTCCAGGCCATCTTCCGGCATCATGCGGCCGGTTTTCACATAGGTCTCGCAGGACCAGTCGTAATGGGTCAGCTTGAGGTCGAAGCCGAAGCGGGTGGCGGCGGCATCCAGCACGCGCAGCCCCTCGGGCGTGGTTTCCTTGCCGATGCCATCGCCGGGAATGACGGCAATGCGATGTGTGCGGGCCATGTGGCGTTCTCCCTGAATGTTTCGGGGTTACGCCGTGGCACGCTTCCCGGCAAGACGGCCCGCAAGACGACGGATCGCCGCCAGCACGACGAAGCCCGCGGCAATCAGGCCCGAAAGCACCGCCGGGCGCGGCCCGAAGCTCACATCCAGATTGGCGGCGGCGATGCGGGTGGCGGGCAGGTTGGTGGCGAGCGCATACCACAGGAACTCGATCAGCACCGCGCCCAACAGCGCCGCGATGCTGAGCAAGGCCAGCGCCGGGATGCTGGCCTGCCAGCGGCCCGGCAAGGCGCGCCAGGCCAGCAGCCAGACCAGCAGCCCTGCCAGGATCACCGCTTGAGAGATATCCGCCTTGGATTGGATGAAGGCATGCAGCAGCCCCAGCAGCGCCACCGGGAACACGATGCGGTGCAGCCGCTTCCAGCCGCGCCCCAGCCGCTTCATCCAGCCATCGGTCGAGGTCCAGCCCAGCACCACCAGCCCCAGCAGCGCCGTAAAGCCGATGATGAGATAGACGCGGCTGGTGATTTCGATGGCCACGCGCAGCAGCCGCCAATTCTGATCGCCCACATAAAGCGTGAAATGCAGCAGCACCCAGGCCAAGGCGCCCAGCCCGATCATCCGCCGCAGTTGGAACAGCCGGGGCCAGTTGAAGATCCGGCCCAGAGGCGTGACGGCGAGCGATGCGATCAGCAGGCGGATGGCCCAGCGGCCGGTCTCATGTGTCGCCGCTTCCAGGGGTTCAGGGCCGAGCTGATCCATCGCCCAAAGCTGGAACAGCCGCAGCGCCGGCAGGATCATGATGCTGAGGGTGAGGATGCGCAGCGCCGAGAGGCGGCCCGCGCGGTCCCGCCAAGGGGTGATCATGCCCAGCCCCGCGCCTGGATTTCGGCCGCGATGCGGGCGGTTTCATCCCGCGCGGCGCGCGGTCGCGGCAGTGGGGCGCCCAGCCGCGCGGCCAGACCCTCGGCGATCAGGCTTTCCGCCACGGATTGGTGGCGCCGGCCAAGCCCGCCAGGGTCCGCGATGAGCAGGGGGGCCGTGGTCATCAGCGCTTCGGAGAGCATGGAAATGGAATCACCGGTCACCACAAGAATATCGGCCATGGCCAGCATGGCGCCAAAGGGGTTCGCCCCAGCCCCCCCCCAGGGATACAGCCGATGGGGGATTTCTTTCAAAGCCCCGGCCACGGCCTTGGTTGCCGCCTCGCCTGTGCGGCGGGAGGCTGTGGCGAGGACGGAGGCGCCCATCCTGGCGGCTTCGCTGGCAATACGGGCGGCCAGGGCCGGGTCCATCCCCTCGGCACGGACCGGGCCGCCCAGCAGCAGCGTGACGATGGGGCGGGGCAGGGTGGCGAAATCCGGGAATTCGGCGGGGGCCGCGGCCAGCGCGCCGGGCGTCAGGCGATGGGCGGCGCCCTGGATGACCATGACATGGGAGGCAGGGGCCGGGCGGTCATGCGCGCCGATCACCAGCAGGTCGAAATCCGCCGCACCCAGGCCCGGGCGCATGGCATGCACACTCCGCGCCCCCCGCGCCCGTAGCCAGCGCGAGACGGGTGCGGAGCGGCGGCCGGCGGAAATCACCAGGCTGGGCCAAGGCGGCACGAATCCAGAGCGATCCGCCAGGCCCGCCAAAGTGGGGAAGGGCCAGGGCAGCCGGGCCCAAGGCCCAAAGCGCAGCGGCACCCGCCGAAAGGGCGCGCCCAGGCGCTCCGCAATGCCCAGCGCCTGGGCCGCGGTCCCCGCGCGCGGGTCTTCGAGTACCCAGATCATGCCGGCTTCCTCAGCATGGACGGGGCGCGCCTGCGGCGTTACGAGACGGCATCAGGATTGGAGTCAGGAAATGAGCGGCCATCACGCCTCGGATTGGGACAGGGACGCGGCTTTGACCACGGCGCGCATCCTGCTGGAGATCAAGGCGGTGAATTTCCGCCCCGAGGAACCCTACACCCTCACCTCCGGCTGGAAGAGCCCTGTCTATATCGATTGCCGCAAGATCATTTCCTACCCCCGCGCCCGCACGCGCATCTGCGATCTGGGCGTGGAGAAGGTCAATCGCGCCATTGGCTTCGAGACGATCGAAAGCATCGCGGGTGGGGAGACGGCCGGCATTCCCTTTGCCGCCTGGATCGCGGACCGGATGAACCTGCCGATGGCCTATGTGCGCAAGAAGCCCAAGGGCTTTGGCCGCAACGCGCTGATCGAGGGCGATGTGCCGGTGGAGCGGGAGACGCTGCTGGTCGAGGATCTGACCACCGATGGCGCTTCGAAAATCCGCTTCGCCGAGGCGCTGCGTGAGGCGGGGGCAAAATGCTCGCACACCTTCGTCGTGTTTTATTACGGCGTCTTCCCCGGCAGCTTCGAGCAGATGAAGGCGATGGATTTGACCCTGCACCACCTGGCCACCTGGTGGGACGTGCTGGAAGTCTGCCGGGAGCGCGCCTATTTCCCCGAAAGCGCATTGACCGGCGTGCGCAAATTCCTGGAGGACCCCGTGGCGTGGTCCCGCGCGCATGGCGGCGTGGGCAGCCTGGAGGAAGCCCTGGCGCATAAGGGCAAGGCGGGCTGAGGCTGCGGCGAATCCGCGCGACTTCCCGAGGCGCTTCCGGCAGGATGGATGACTGAAGGAGTTTGGCATGGCAAGGATCATTGTGGAGATCGCTGACGAGGCCGTGGCCAGCTTGCGGTCGGTCGTTGCCGCCAGCGGGGCGGACGAGGCCTCGGTGATCGAGACCGCGCTGCTGCTCTATGGTGAGCAGGCCGCCGCCTTTCGCGCCTTTGTCGCCGAGGGCGAGGCTGATCTGGCCGCCGACCGCGTGGTGGATTGGGAAGATGTGATGAAGGACCTCGACGCCATCATCACAGAGGCGGAGACCGCCCGGGCTTGAGGCGCGTCCGCGTTTGGGAGCGTGCAAGGCGGGATTTGGCCGAGGCAACGCGCTTCATGGCCAAGGAAAACCCCGATGCGGCCAGGGCGCTGGCTCGAAGTCTGGATGACACCATGCGCGTGCTGGCCCGCTGCCCCGAGGCGGGTCACGCCAAGCCAGGGCAAGCCGAGCGCATCCTTCAGGCCAAGGGCACGCCCTATCGGCTGATCTATCGCAGCGACGTGGCGGAGGTGGTCATCCTCCGCATCTGGCATGGAGCCCGTGCATGGCCACCCGTTATCTGATCCTCCTGCTGCTGCTGGTCAGCCCTGCCCTCGCGCAAACGCAGCGCGACAGGCTGAATATCGGCATCACGCAATATCCCTCGACGCTGCATCCCAATATCGAGAACATGGTCGCGAAGTCCTATACGCTGGGCTTCACCCGCCGGCCCGTCACCGCCTATGACGCGAATTGGCAGCTGATCTGTCTGCTCTGCGAAACCTTGCCCACGCTGGAAAACGGGCTTGCGGTGCGTGAGATCACGCCCGATGGCAAACCCGGGCTGCGTGTGACGTGGCGCCTGCGCGAGGGGCTGCGCTGGGGGGATGGCACGCCCATCACCACGGCCGATCTGCGCTTCACCTATGATGCGGGGCGCGAGGCCACGACGGGCATCGGCCCGGCCGAATTTTTCCGCTCCGCCTATGAATTCATCGCCGAGGATGCCCGCAGCTTCACCCTGCGCTTCGACCGGGTGACCTTCGAATTCGCCAGCCTGGGGGATTTCGCGCCTTTGCCCGCGCATCTGGAGCGCGCCCGTTGGGAGAGCGACCCCCGCACCTACCGCACGCGCACCCTTTATGACACGGAACCAACCAACCCTGGCCTTTGGAACGGCCCCTATCGCGTGGCGCAGGTGCAGGCGGGCTCGGCCATCACGCTGGAGCGCAACGCCCATTGGTCCGGCCCGGCGCCCGCGTTTCGCCAGATCGTGATCCGCACGGTGGAGAGCACGCCGGCGCTGGAGGCGCAGTTGCTGGCGGGCCAGGTGGACATGATCGCGGGCGAACTCGGCCTGCCCGTGGAACAGGCCTCTGCCCTGATCCGCCGCACCGGCCAACGCTTCCGTGCCGAATACCGCCCCGGCCTGATCTATGAGCATCTGGATTTGAATCTCGATGTGCCCGCCCTCTCGGACCGCCGCGTGCGGCAGGCGCTGTTGCTGGCGCTGGATCGCGGGCAGATCGTGGCCCGGCTGTTCGAGGGCCGGCAGACCGTGGCTCATACCAGCGTGAACCCGCTGGATTGGCCGCATGATCCCGATATCCGCACCTGGCCGGTGGATCAGCCGCGCGCCGCCGCCCTTCTGGAGCAGGCCGGTTGGCGCAACACGGGTGCGGCCGATGGCATTCGCCGCAACGCCCAAGGCCAGCGGCTTTCCTTCGAATTGCTCACCACCGCCGGCAACCGCTCGCGCGAGGCGGTGCAGCAGGTGATCCAGGCGCAATGGCGGCAGATCGGCGTGGAGGCGCGCATCCGCAATGAGCCGCCGCGCGTGTTGTTTGGAGAGACGCTGTCCCGCCGGCGCTTCCAGGGGGCGGCGATGTTCGCCTGGGTCTCGGCACCTGAGAGCGTGCCGCGCACCAGCCTGCATTCGGGCGAAATCCCCAATGCCGAGCGCAACTGGTCCGGCCAGAACTACGCAGGCTTCCGCCATGCCGAAATGGATGCGCTGCTGGAAGCCCTGCCGCAGGAGCTGGACCGCGAAAAGCGCCGCCTGTTGTGGCACCGCCTGCAGG
>CANHTE010000142.1 GCA_947462945.1 Acetobacteraceae bacterium | reverse complement strand
GGATCAGCCGCAGGAGGTGATGGATTTCTGCCGCGAGCATGGCGCCGATTGTTCGCGCATCATTATGGATCACATTGACCGCACCATCACGGATGAGGATGCGCTGTTCCGCCTGGCCGATACCGGGTGCGTGCTGGAATGGGATTTGTTCGGCCAGGAGAGCAGCCTCTATGCCCCCAACATGGCGCAGGACATGCCCAATGACGCAGGCCGCCTGCGGGATATTCGCAAGCTGATCTCACGCGGGCATCTGCACCAGATCGTCATCAGCCACGATATTTGCCACCGCGCGCATATGACGCGCTTTGGCGGCTGGGGCTATGCGCATATCCACAAGCGCGTGCTGCCGCTGATGCGCCGGCGCGGCTTCACCGAGGCCGAGATCAGCGCGATCCTGGTGGAGACGCCGCGCCGGATGCTGACCTTCATCTGAAGCGCCCCTTGCGACCCGGCCTGGACGGCTTCAGATGAGGGGCGTTCCTCTCATCACGGGTCCATCATGCTTCCTCATCACGGCCGCTTTCCCTATTCGCCCTGGACGGCCCGCGCCCGGGAATCCTGGCCTTATGGCCGCAAGCTGGCCGTCTATCTGGGCGTGAACCTGGAGCATTTCGCCTTCGGGGAAGGGCTGGGCGCGGAATTGGCGCCCGGTGGGCCGCAGCCCGATGTGCTGAACTATGCCTGGCGCGAATATGGCAATCGGGTGGGTGGTTTTCGCCTGGTGCAATTGCTGGATGAGTTGAGCCTGCCCGCCACCGTTCTGCTCAACAGCGCCATGTATCATCACGCGCCTGAGCTGGTGGCCGCCCATCGCGCCCGGGGCGATGAGATGGCCGGCCATGGCCGCACCAATAGCGAGCGCCAAAGCACGCTGCCCGAGGCGGAGGAAGCGCGCCTCATCGCCGAAAGCACGGCCGAGATCCTGGCGCATGAGGGCGTGGCCCCGCGCGGCTGGCTTTCACCCTGGATCGCCGAAAGCCGCGTCACGCCGGACCTGCTGGCCGAGGCCGGTTACCGCTACACGCTCAATTGGTGCATGGATGACCAGCCGGTCTGGAAGACCACGCGCGCCGGCCGCCTGCTGAGCATCCCCTACCCGCAGGAGGCGAATGACATCCCCGCCATCGCCGCGCGGAAGGATGGCGCGCAGCAATTCGCCGAACTCATTCTGGCCGATTTCCACGAGCGCCTGCGCCAGACGCAGGATGGCGTGCCGCAGGTCATGGGCATCGCGCTGCACCCCTATATCATCGGCCAGCCCTACCGGATGCGCGCGCTGCGTGAGGCGCTGGCCGTCATTGCAAGCCGGCGGGATGATGTCTGGATCACCACGGCCGGCGGCATTTACGAGCACTGCCTGACCTGGCCGGAAGGGAGCATCGTTTGATGCGCGGCCTGCTTCTGGCGGCGCTGCTGGGCCTGGCTGCCTGCGGCGCCACCCAACCCACGCAGGAGACGCCGCGCACGGTGGAGAGCGTGGACCTCTCGCGCTATCTGGGCCTTTGGCATGAGGTGGCGCGGCTGCCGCAGCGCTTCCAGGACAGCGCAACCCTGCGCTGTGAGGATGTGACGGCGGAATACGCGCCCCTGGATGCGGGCCGGATCAGCGTCCGCAATGCCTGTGTGAATGCGCTGGACCCCGCACGCCCCAGCCGCGTGGCGATGGGCCAGGCCTATGTGGTGGAGGGCAGCAGCAACACGCGGCTGCGCGTCAGCTTCTTCTGGCCGTTCTACGGGGATTACTGGGTGTTCGGGCTGGATGCGGATTACCGCTGGGCGGTGGTTGGCTCGCCCTCGCGCCGCTCGCTTTGGGTGCTGTCCCGCACGCCCCAGTTGGAGCCGGCCGAGTTGGAACGCGCGCTGGCCACGGCGCGGGCGGCCGGGTTTGATTTGGCGCCGCTCATCCTGGCGCGGCGGGGGTAGGGCGGCGGGGCGCTGTTCAACACCCCGCCAGCCGCTTCAGGCGGCCATGATGCGGGAGAGTTCGACCACGTGGCCGGTCTTCTCCTGCGCATTCGTCGCTTCCTCGGCGATGCCTTCCAGATAGCCGTTGATGTTCTCCACGGCCCGCGCGCTGGATTGCATGTTGCTGGACATGTCCCGCGTCACGGCGCTTTGCTGCTCGACCGCCGTGGCGATGCTGGTCGTCACGGAGTTGAGCTGCGCGATGGATGCGGTGATGGCCGCAATGGCGCGGGCCGCACCTTCCACGGCGGATTGAACCTGGCCGATCTGGCCCGCGATCTCCTCGGTGGCGCGTGCCGTTTGCCCGGCAAGTCCCTTGACTTCGGAGGCCACCACGGCAAAGCCCTTGCCGGCGTCGCCAGCGCGTGCGGCCTCGATCGTGGCGTTCAGGGCCAGGAGGTTCGTCTGGCTGGCGATATCCGTGATCAGGCGCACGACCTGCCCGATTTTCTCGGCCGCGTTGACGAGTTCGGAGACGATGCCGGTCGCGCGCTCCGCCTCATGCGTCGCCTCGCTGGTGTTGCTCGAAGCAGTCGCAAGCTGCCGGCTGATTTCGTTGACGGAGGCTGCCAACTCCTCGGCGCCGGCGGCCACGGCCTGGATGGAGCCCGAGGTCTCGCGCGAGGCGTTCACGGCCTCGATCGCGCGCTGGCCGGTGGAGGTGACGGCGGCGCTGACCTCCACGAGGTCCTTGTCGATCTCACCGCCCAACTGCTCACGCCGCAGGCGCGCCTTGACCGATGCTGTGATGTCCGTGGCGTATTTGATGACCTTCAGGACTTTGCCATCGGCATCGAGGATGGGGTTGTAGGAGGCCTGGATCCAGACCTCGGCGCCGCCCTTGGCGATGCGCTTGAACTCTGCCGCCTGATATTCGCCGCGCGCCAGAGAAGCCCAAAAGCGCTTGTATTCCGGCGACGCGGCTTCCTTCGGATCAACGAAGATGCGGTGATGCTGGCCACGAATTTCCTCAAGCCGGTAGCCCAGGGCCTTCAGGAAGTTTTCGTTCGCATGCTGCACGGTTCCGTCAGGGGTGAACTCGATCACGGCTTGTGAGCGGCTGATGGCCGCAACCTGGCCCGCATGACTGGCGGCGATGAGCTTGCGCTCGGTGATATTCGTGGCGAGTTTCAAAATGCGGACCGTCCTGCCGCTTTTGTCGAGAACTGGGCAGTAGGAGGCATTGATCCAGACGTCGCTCCCCGCTTTCGTGATGCGCTTGAACTCGGCGGTCTGATGCTGGCCGGCGCGCAGTTGGTCCCAGAACTGGCGGTATTCCGGCTTGTCCGCCTCACCAGCGCTCAGGAACATGCGGTGATGCTGGCCGCGCAATTCCTCGGCCGTGTAGCCGAAGGTCTGAAGAAACAGGGCATTCGCCTGGACGATGCTGCCATCCAGATTGAACTCGATGGCGGCGTGGGTTTCAAACAACGCGTCGAGACGCGCACGGGCCGCGGATGTCCACAGGCCTTGAAGGGGGTTTTTCATCGTTTTCCTCACGTCATTCTAGAGCAGTATTCGCTTCTACTCTTGCATTCGACCGCAAGACGCCAGGGCGCAGAAGGCGAGGTACAAATATCCGAACGGATATCTGGGGCTCTTTCCGTCTGGCCATGGGGGACCTCCTTCTTTCCCATCATGACCGAACACACACGAAATTCCCGACAGTACCGCCCGGCATGGCTGGGCACGCCTATCCCCCGATCAACCGCCGCAGCACGGCGACCACGCTGCCTTCGCCGACGAGCAGCAGCAGGACAATGGCAGCCAGCACGATCTCGATGCGCCCGATCCGTTCGTTGGCCTGCTTCCAGCGTTCGGCCCCCCCCTAAGTAGTCTTACTGTGTCCTAAGCGTCTTGCTCGAGTATGCGAGTATTTGTCAGTGGTGAGATTCCTACTCGTGGGGGCGGGTTGAGGGTCTCGAATTGAGTGCGCGGAGCAGCGCGTCACGGTTTGTGGCCTATACTGACGTGATCACCTCGGTGCTGGGGCACGCAGCTCGATCCAATGGTTCCGTTCTAGTCGTACTGCTCTGGGCTGCCGCTGCCAGGTAATTGCAATTCACATGTATCACGGCAGGCGTTGTGGACGTATTTGTGGATCAATTCAGGAGCCAATCCATAAAAAGTAACAAAATTAAATAGTTGCACGAAGTGTGTGGCGGAGGAGGTGCGACCGGTTACAAGCGACCCCTCGCACGTTTTCGCGCGGCTTTGATGCTGTATCGGGGGGATGCGCGAGTCAGAGCGAAAAGCAGCAGAGTGGTGCGAACCATAGCGAAACTGGCGGATCAGCGCCCGAGCCGCGTCTACGGCCTCTGGCTGGCCGCTGCTGACCAAGGTTTGGTGCAGCCGCGCCAGGGTGGTCCGGTAGGCTGTGCCGATCTGAGGCGTCAACCGCACCTTGGCGGGTTTGGCGTCGAGGACGGCCTGCGCCAGGCGCCCGTCCCTGACACAAGGCACGGCGCAACAGGATCGCAGGCCTATCCGAACGGAGAGCAGGACTGGCCTCCAGAAGAGGGCAATCACCTCAACGCGGCCTTCCACCTGCTTTTGCGCAGCATTTACCTCCATGGGCGTGCAAGACTTTTCGGATCGACTGCGCGACACATTGGTCAACGGCCCCCGAAAAGGAGGAGATCAAAATGTCTGCGTCCGTCAGCCCAACCGATACCGTCGATCAGCCGCGCCCCGATCTTCCACCACAAGGGCCGGCTATGATGAATCAGTCGCAGACTTGTCTCTCCAGCCCGAGAATGCAGGAAGCCCTCGCCACGCTCTTCTTCGAGGGTGCAGACTTGGCGTCGCAAGCTGACCAAGTGGAGCGTCAGCTTGGCCTGGCCATGCTGGCCCTGGCGTGGGAGTTCAACTCAGCCTTGAGCATGGCGGGACCATCGGCGTCCCGCGCCAGGCAAGTGGTAGCGTCCTCGCTAGCGGTTGAAATTCCCTATTCGTTTTGTGTGGGGTCGGGCGCGCAGACAGGCGTAGCTGGGCGCAGCGTCCGACCCCACACAAAGCCTCGGGTTTGAGGTGCTCAGCGGCTCCTGCGGCTAGGGTGGTGTTGCGACACCCCACATCGAACCGAACGAGGACCCGATGACCTACGACAACTGCCGCTGGCCGAGCTGCTGGCAGGGACCGGTGATGCCGATTTCCTGCGCGCCGCCGCCGAGGCGGTGGTGCAATTGATCATGGAGGCCGATGTGGAAGGACAGATCGGCGCTGGCCGGCACGAACGCACCGGCGAGCGGCTGACTTACCGCAACGGCTTTCGTGACCGCACGCTCGACACCCGGCTG
>CANHTE010000141.1 GCA_947462945.1 Acetobacteraceae bacterium | reverse complement strand
TTGTGAAATTTCCGTTATGTCATTAACGTGCCGCAATCAAACATCCATGCAGGAGGCGTCCATGCTCGCGACCGGTCAAAAAGACAAACTGGCCATGCTGCTGCTTTTTTCGGGCGTTGGCCTCGCCATCCTGGCGGCTTTCCTGCCCGTGATTCAGGTTTCCGGTCGTTCCGGAACGCTGGTGATGAGCACCTGGGATGTCTTGCCCTGGTTCAGCAAGGTGAAGTTCATCGCGCTCGGCCTGCTCATTGCCGCGGCCTTCCTGCCGCAATTGCAGAAGTGGCGCCTGCCCATCGCGGTGGTGGCGGTGGTGATGGTGTTTCTTCCGGCCATTTCCTCTTTCATCTCAGCGCTTTATGCCTGGGGCACGGTGCGTGCCGATCTTGCCCGCCTCTCGGGCGAGCGCTCACCCTTCGTGAATCCGGGCATCGCCAATCTGGTGCTGGTGGCGGCCGCTTTGATGGTCAGCTACGCCGTGTGGCGGATCGAAACCCTGGGCCAGCCGGCCGATCAGCCCAGCGGCATGGCCGAGGCCTGACGCCTCAACTCCGCTTCATCGCCCGGGTCAGCGCCACCACGGGCAGGAGGCCTGCCAGCACGATGAGCAGGGCCGAGGTGCTTGCCTCGGCCAGCCGCTCATCCGAGGCGAGATTATAAACCCGCACCGCCAGGGTATCGAAGTCAAAAGGGCGGACGATCAGGGTCGCCGGCAATTCCTTCATCGTGTCCACAAACACCAGGATGCCGGCCGTCAGCAGGGCCCCGCGCGAGAGGGGCAATTCCACGCGCCACACTGCCTCGCCTGGGCCGCAGCCCAGCGAACGCGCGGCCGATTGAAAACTGGGCTTCAGCCGCGCCAGGCCGCTCTCCACCGAGGAGAGGGCCACGCCCAGAAAGCGCACCAGGTAAGCGAAGATCAGCGCGGCCACCGTGCCTGACAGCAACAGGCCCGTACTCACGCCGAAGCTCGCCCGCATCCAGGAATCCAGCGCATTGTCGAAAATCCCGAAGGGCACCAGCGTGCCCACGGCAATGACCGAGCCGGGAATGGCATATCCCAGCCCGGCGGCGCGATTGACCCAGCGGCCTGTCGTGCTGGGGTAAAGCCGTGCGGCCCAGGCCAGCCAGGCGGCCAGCAGCACGGCAAGCACGGCGGTGATGGCGGCCAGCGTCAGCGAATGCGTCAGGAAGGGCAGGAAGCGGCTGGGTGACAGCGGGTCTCCCGCTTGAAGCATGAGGGCAAACAAGGCCCCGGCCGGGATCACGAAGCCCAACAGCAAGGGCGCCGTACAGGCCAGCATGGCCAGCGCCGCCTTGGGGCCGCGCAACACCACCGGCCGAAAAGGCGCGTGGCGCGTCGTCATCGGGTGGAAGCGCCGGCCGCCCCGGCTGGCTTGCTCCAGCGCCAGCAGCAAACCCACGCAGAACAGCAGGGCTGTGGCCAATTGGCTGGCGGCCCCACGATCACCCATGCCGAACCAGGCCTCGTAAATGCCAGTGGTGAGGGTGCGCAGCCCGAAATATTGCACCGTGCCGAAATCCGCGAGGGTTTCCATCAACACCAGCGCGAGGCCCGCCACCATCGCTGGCCGGGCCAGCGGCAAGGCCACATGCCAGAAGCAGCGCGCCAGGGAATGGCCAAGCGTGCGGGAGACTTCAATGAGGCAGGTGGACTGCGCCAGGAAGGCCGCGCGGCACAGCAGATACACATAAGGATACAGCACCATGGCCAGCACCAGGGCCGCGCCATGCAGCGTTCGCATCTCGGGGAACCAGTAATCGCCGTATCGCCAGCCCATCATGCCGCGCAGTGCGGATTGCAGCGGCCCCGCCACATCCATCAGCCAGGTCCAGGCATAGCCACTGACATAGGCGGGCATGGCCAGCGGCAGCAGCAGCGCCACCTGCAGAAAGGCGCGGCCCCGGAACTCGCAGGCGGTCACCAGCCAGGCGGTGCACGCACCCGCGCTGCCCGCCATCAGGGCCACCAGCAGGGCGAGTGCTGCCGTGGTGCCCAGCATCTCGGCCAGGGAATTGCGCCAGATATGCAACCACGCCTCGCCCGCCGGGCTGATGGCGGTGGCCAGCACGGCGGCGATGGGCAGCAGGATGAGGGCGCCCACAACGGGTGTCATCCGCGCCCAAAGGGGCGGGCGGCTGGTGGTGCCGGCCAAAGCGGTGGCGCTCATCGTGAGTTGCGACGCATTCTCATTTGCATCGCATCTTTACCGCAAAGCCGGCCACAGGGCAAAGCCAGGGCCGGGTCAGCCCTTCTTCTTGGCTTCCCATTCCTCCAGCGTGATGCGTGGCACTTCCACGCGGTCGGTGGTGCGGGTGTACCAGCCGCGCCCATGCATGCGGCCCACCAGGTCCAGCTTGGGCGTGTCGATATAGCGCTTGGCCTCATCCATCACGGCGTCATCGCGCACATGCATGGCCAGGACCTTGCCCAGCACGATGGTGTGATGCCCGACGGGGATCAGTTGGAAGGTTTCGCATTCGAGCGCGACGGGGCTTTCGCCGATGCGTGGCACCTTGATTTTGCTGGAGGGGACCTTGGTCAAATTCGCCTCTGCCAGCTCATCCACCTCGGGGCCGAAATCGGTGGCGGTGATATTCATCGCCGGCAGATGCGATTGCGGTACGAGGCAGACGACGAATTGGCCGAGTGCCTTGATATTGGCCAGCGTGTCCTTGGCCGAGCCTGAGGGCTTCGGCCCGCAGCCAATGCCGATCACGACGGGATTGTCCGAAAATGCATTGAAGAAGGAATAGGGCGCCGCATTCACCACGCCCTGCGCATCTTGCGTCACCACCCAGGCGATGGGCCGCGGCACGATGGTGGAGACAATGAGCTTGTACCGATCAGCGGTGGGAAGGGTTTCGAAGTCAAAAAACATTATAAGGCATCCTTTAAGATTTTTGGCGTAAATCGCGCATCGGGTGCGTTTCGGAGGAAGGGCTTTCACCAGGCCTTAATTCGTGCGGGTCCAAAGGGGAGTGGAAGAAGGAGTACTCCATCCATGCAATTCTACCGCGATTTGTCCGTCGGCCGGAAGTTGGCAGCGAGCTTGAGCGTCGGCCTTCTGCTGCTTGGTGGGATGGTGACGCTGGTCACGCTGGAGAATGGCCGGGTGGCCGAGGACCAGTCGGCCGAGCGCCGCGCCGTTGCTGCACGCGTCGCCGGCTATGACGCCGCGCGCCTTTTGATGGAGGCCAATAACGCGCAGCGCGGCGTGCTTCTGGCCAATCAGCCGGCCCGGCTCCAGTCCGAGGCGCAGACGATGGAGGCAAGCCTGCTTGAAGCCCGTCGCGCGCTGGAACGGGCACGCGGCCTCTCCGCCCCCGCCGCCATCGCGCCGCTTGAGGCAACGTCACAAGCGCTGGCTGAATATCGCACCTCCCTCACGGAAATTGTCGCGAGCCGCCGTGAACTCATCACGAAGCGTGACGGCGATTTCTTCCCGCGCTTCGCGGAGTTCGACCAGGCCTTGGAGGCCGCCATGGCCAATCTGCAATTCGGCGTGGAGGGCGATGCACGGGACGAACTGCGCGATGTGATGAACACCTACGTCCAGGCCGTGAATGAGGTTCGCCTCAGCCTCCAACGCTACCTCGCGACGGATGATGCCGCGGCCGCCGCGCGCGCCCGGCGTTCGGCGGCGCAAAGCAACGTGCATTCCCGCCGCCTGACGGCCGCCGCCCCCGCCTCGGTCAAGCCTGACATGGAGCGCCTGGTCGCTTCGGGCCAAAGCCTCACCACCCAGGCAGAGGCGGTGATGGCCCTGGCAGCGCGCATCAATGAACAGCGCACCACGCGGACCACCCCGTCCCGGGACCGCACCCTGGCGGCTCTGACCGCCGCGACCACGGCGCTGGAAGCCGAGGCACAGACCAATGCCGCAGCGGCGGCCGAAGCCATGGCCTCCATGGAGCGCCACGTCTGGATGATCGGCATTGTCGCGGCGCTGATGCTCATGGTTTCGGGCTGGTTCACGGCGCGGGCCATCGGCACGCCGCTGCGCCGCATGGCCGTCGCGGTGCGTGCCATTGCGGCGGGTGACACGGCGCAGCCCGTGCCGGACCAGAACCGACGCGACGAAATCGGCCAGATCGCCGGCGCCCTGGAAGGGCTGCGCGGCGAAGTGGAACAGGCCTTTGCGCGCCAGCAGATGCTGGAGCAGATGTCCGTCGGCGTCATGATGGCAGACCCGAAGGATGACTTCCGGATCACCTATATGAATCCGGAGACGCATCGCCTCATCAAGCTGATCGAGCATGTCATGCCGGTAAAGTCCGATGATATGCTGGGCCAAAGCATCGATATCTTCCATCGCCACCCGAAGCATCAGCGTGACATGCTGAGCGACCCGTCACGCCTGCCGCACCGCACGCGGATCACCACGGGGGGTGAGGTGCTGGACCTCAGCATCACCGCCATCCGCGACCGTGCGGGCAATTATGTCGCGCCCATGCTGATCTGGAATTTGGTCACCGCCCAGGCGAAGCTCGCCGATGATTTCGAGCGTGAAATGGGCGGCGTTGTGGATGCAGTGGCCGCCGCCGCCGGGCAGATGCAGCAATCCGCGAATGCGCTCTCGGGCTCGGCCGCGACTTCGGGTCGGGAGGCGGATGCCGTGGCCGAGGCCTCGGGCCAGGCGGGTGCTGATGTGCAGGCGGTTGCCGCCAGCGCCGAGGAACTCGCCGCCAGCGTGTCCGAGATCACCCGTCAGGTGGCCGAAGGCGCAGAGGTTGCGCGCTCCGCCGCGCAGGAAGCGCGGGTGACCGATGGCACGGTGCAGGGCCTGGCCCAGGCCGCCGCCAAGATTGGTGATGTGGTGCGGTTGATCAGTGATATTGCGGGGCAGACCAATCTCCTCGCTCTCAACGCCACCATCGAGGCGGCCCGGGCCGGCGATGCAGGCAAGGGCTTCGCGGTCGTTGCCAGCGAGGTGAAGAACCTGGCCGCGCAAACGGCCAAGGCCACCGAGGAAATCGCGGCCCAGATCGGCGGCATCCAGGGCAGCACCGGCCAGGCCGTGGCGGCGCTGCAATCCATCACCGCCACCATCGAGCGCATGAATGAAGTGACCACCGCCATCGCCGCCGCCGTGGAGGAACAAGGGGCCGCCACGCGCGAAATCGCCCGGAGTGCCGCGCTGGTGGCCGAGGGCACCGGTGCCGTCACGCGCCGGATCAACGATGTGCGCTCCGCTTCGGGTGAGACCGGGCGCTCGGCGGGGGAGGTGCTGAGCGCCTCCAATGACCTTGCCGAGCAGGCT
>CANHTE010000140.1 GCA_947462945.1 Acetobacteraceae bacterium | reverse complement strand
TGGGGCAATGAGGATCAGGGCATCCTTCTCCAGGTGAGTTTCACCACGCCCGATACCGATGGCTCGGAAAGCTGGGCCGCGACGACGCGCATCGAAGGCGTGCCAACCGGCGCGCGCATCGCCAATGGGCAGGAAATCAGCGCCGGCATCTGGGAGGTTTCGACCGAGGCACTGCGAACCGGCAGCATACGCTACCACGCCGCGCCCAACAGTGACGCCGACGCGCAACTGACACTGCGCACCACGCTGCAGGACAGCGCCAACGGCGTCACAAACACACGCGAACACACCGGTAGCATGACCGTCACCGTCCTCGCCGTGGCCGATGCGCCCGTGGTCACAGCGCGCAATGCAACCGTGCTGGAGGACCAGGTTATTCCTCTCGACCTCGCAGCGCGTCTCACCGACCTGGACGGGTCGGAGAGCCTGCTGCTGCGTCTGGAAGGCGTGCCGTCTGACGGCCTGCTCAGCCAGGGTCGGCGCGAGGCCGATGGCAGCTGGACGCTGGCGACGGCGGACCTGCCCGGGCTGACGCTGACGATGCCGCAGGATTACGCCGGCCGCATGGCGCTGACGCTGCAGGTCACCGCACAGGATCATGACAACAGCAGCAACGTGAGCCGGCACGACTTCACCGTCACCGTCGATGCGGTGGCCGATGCGCCGGGGCTGCGCGTGGCCGCCGCGCTCGGCGTGGAGGATCGGGCCATCGCGCTCAGCATTGCCGGCTGGACGACCGATATCGACGGGTCGGAAAGCCTGCTGGGTTTCCGCGTGCTCGATCTTCCCGCCGGCGTGGTGGCCCAGGCCGGAGGCCGCGTGCTGGAACGCGGCGCGGATGGCGTGCTCTGGGTTCCGGCCGCCGATGCCAGCAGCCTGACCGTCACCCCACCCGCCGATTCGGATGTGGATTTCACGCTGCGGATCATTGCCGTCTCCGGCGAGCCCAATGGCTCGACGGCCGAGAGCGCGGTTCATCGGTTGCCGGTTTATGTGGGCGCCGTGGCCGACACGCCCATCTGGTCCCGGGTGAGCACGACGGGCAGCGAGGATGCCCCCATCGCGCTCAACCTGGGCGCCGGACTGTCCGATACCGACGGCTCCGAGCGGCTGTTCTACGTGATCCGTGGCGTGCCCACTGGCACGGTGATGAATGTGGGCACCTTCACCGGCCCCGGCACCTGGTCCCTGACGGCGGAGGAGGCGGCGATGGCCACCCTCTCTCCGCCCAAGGATTTTGCCGGCGAATTGAAGCTCTCCGTCACCGCCATCTCACAGGAGCAAAGTGGCGGCAGCCAGGCGTTGAGCACGCGGGAAGTGACGCTGTTCGTCGGCGGCGTGATCGATACAGTGGATGACAGCGCCTCGGCCCAGGGCTTTGAGGACCAGCCCATCCTGCTCGCGCTCGCACCCCGCCTGGTGGACCGGGATGGGTCCGAGCAGCTGGTGGGCATGGTCCAGATCACGGGCGTGCCGGCCGATGCGGTGTTGCGCAGCGCCAAGGGCAGCGTGCTCCAGCCCAAGGGCGATGTCTATTTCGTTGCGGCGGATTCGCTGGATGGCGTCTCCCTGACGCTGGGCCCGGACAGCGACGCCACAGTGCTGCTGACCGTGCGCGCCGTCGTGGAGGAACAAGGCGGTGGCGCGCGGGCGGAAGTGACGCGCGAGTTGCGCGTGGACGCGCTCGGCGTCGCCGATGCGCCCGAACTCCGAACGGGCGCCGAAAGCTTGCGAGCGGGCGCGCCCGCGGGGGAATGGACGAAGCTGCCGCTCGCGGCCTCACTGCAGGATCTTGATGGCTCGGAAAGCCTGCAGATCTGGCTGCTGGATGTGCCGGAAGGCGTCGTGCTTTCGGCGGGCACGCCAGGGGGCGGCGGCATGTGGCTGCTGCAGGCGAAGGAGCTGGACGGGCTCTCGATCCGCGCGCCCGGGGCCACGCCGGGCGAGGTGACGCTGCGCGTCATGGCCGTCGCGCAGGAGCGCGAGGGGGATGCGGCGATAACGGAGGCCAAGTTGAGCCTCTGGATCATGCCGCCCACGGATGGTGGCGCCCCTGGCGATGGCGCCCCTGGCGGGAAAGACCCGTCGCAGCCGCCCCCGCCCCCGCCCCCCCCTGCCAGCCCAAGCCTCGCCGTCACGCTCGGCGCGGCGGTCGAAGACGGGCAGGCCGCTCTCACCATCAAAGTGACGCCGCCGGGACCTGGCGAGAGCCTGGGCATTTTGCTCGAGGATCTGCCGCCCGGCGCCAGGCCCAGCGCCGGCACCTTGCAGCCGATGACGGGTGCGTGGCTCCTGACCCCGGCTGAACTCGACGGACTTACGCTGCAACTGCCGCCCGACTTGGCGGGCAGCATGACGCTGCGGGTCTCGGCCGTGGTGAAGAATGGGCAGGGGCGCAGCGTCACGACAGTGGAGAAAGCCGAACTCGAGATCGAGGCTGTGGCCGATGGGGCGAAGCTGGGCTTCTCCCCTGGAGCGGCGCTGGAAGACGGGTCCATCGCGCTGAACCTTTCCGCCCGAGCGCTGGACATCGACGGCAGCGAGGTTCTGGGCTCCGTCATCATCTCGGATCTCACGCCGGGGGCGCAGGTGATGGCCGGCCCCGGCATCATCGAGACGCAACCCGGCATTTGGGTGGTGGACGCCGCGCAGCTCAACGAGGTGCGGCTGCTGCCACCGCCCGACCTGCACGGAACGGTGAACTTCACCGTCGATATCTCCACGCGGGAGGTGACCACGGGTGTCACCGCCCATGCCAGCCACAAGCTCTCGGTCGAAGTGGCGGCCGTGGCCGATGCCCCGCTGCTCCGCGTGCGGAGCAGCTCGGGCCTCGAAGACACATCGATCCCGCTGAATATCGCGGCCGGGCTGACCGATACGGATGGGTCCGAGGTGCTTTCGCTGGTGCTGCGCGGGCTGCCCAGGGGCGCCCTCCTCACGGCTGGGACCAATAATGGCGATGGCAGCTGGACGCTGACGCCCGATGACATCCCGGGTCTTGCCGTCCGACCGCCCTGGAACTGGTCCGGCCAGATGGATCTGACGCTGGAAGCCTATGCGCTGGAACGCTCGACCGGCCTTGCCGCGAGCAGTGCGAGCAATTTCCAGGTCCTGGTCGGCTCCGAGGCTGACCGTCCGATCGGCGATGTGGTGGCGACCGCAAAGGGCGCCGAGGACACGACGATCGCGCTTGAGGCGAGGGTCTGGCTCACGGATGATGACCGCTCGGAAGATATCTGTCTGGTGATCCGAGGGGTGCCCGAGGGCGGCAGCTTCTCGGCCGGGGCATCGCTGGGCAATGGCGTCTGGGAAGTGCCGGGCGCAGAGATTCCAGGGCTGCGCTTCACGCCGCCGGCCAATGTCTCCGGCCGTTTCGACATGGTGGTCGAAGCCACCTCCCGCGAGGCGACAGGCGGGGAGGCGAGCACCAGCTTCCCCTGGAGCGTGACCGTCACCGCCGTCGCCGATGCGCCGGTACTGACCCTGGCCGATGCGCTGGGGCGTGAGGATACCACCGTCGCGCTCAACATCGCCGCCGCCGTGACGGACACCGATGGCTCCGAAGCGGTGGCGCGCTACCTGGTGAATGGCGTGCCGCCAGGGGCGGCGCTATCGGCGGGGCAGGACCTGGGCGGGGGAAGCTGGCGGCTGGCGCCGGCTGATGTGGTGGGATTGCAGCTCCGGCCGCCAGCCGATTTCGCGGGCAGCATCCGCCTGACAGTCACGGCCGTGGCGCGCGAAAATGCCAATGGCGACGAGGCCATGTCCACCAACACGCTCGACGTCACGCTGCGGCCGGTGGCCGATGCGCCCGTGTTGACCCTGGCCGATGCGCTGGGGCGTGAGGACCAGGCGCTGCCGCTCGACCTTCAGCTGGCGCTGTCGGACACGGACGGGTCTGAGACGCTTTCGGCATTGCGCCTGGAGGGGCTGCCGGCAGGCTTCGCCCTCTCATCCGGGACGGCACTGGGTGGAGGCGTCTGGGCGCTATTGCCCTCGGCGTTGCCGGGGCTGCAACTCTCGGCCCCGAAGGATTGGAATGGTAGCCTCGACCTCAGCCTGGCCGCGACCAGTTCCGAGCAGGCAGGCGGCAGCGCCACCACGAGCCGCGCCTTCCGCGTGACCTTCACGGCCGAGAACGACGCCCCCGCGCTGTCCGTGACGGCTGCACGTGACGGCGTGACCGGCGAGGCGCGGCTGGCTCTCCTGGCCGATGCCGCCGTGCAGGATGTGGACAGCACCCAGATGGGCGGGGCGAGCATCACCCTCACCGGCGCTGCCGCAGGCGAGGGGCTGGCCTTCGCTGGCTATACCCCCCGGATCATCGCCGGCCGCATCATGCTGGGTGACACGGGCGTGGAGATGCAGCGCGCCGGTGACGGAGGCGTGACGCTGCTGGGTGCCGCCCCCACCAGCACCTATGTTGCGCTGCTGGAATCCCTGACGCTGGAGACAGACAGCGCAAACGGCCTGACGACCGGCCCGCGTGAGATCGGCCTGACGCTGCTGGATTCGGAAGGGTTGCCAGCGGCGCGGCAGGTCGTGGCGCTCACCGTCTCACCTTCGGAATTCATCGGCGATGGAAGCTCACAAATGCTGATCGGCACGCCGAATCGCGACCGCTTCGAGGGCAGCGCGGGCAACGAGACCATGCTGGGCGGCGATGGGGCGGATCTCTTCGTGCTGCACGCCGATGGCTCCTCGGACCAGGTGGAGGGCGGAGGGGGCAGTTGGATGGACCGGATCGATGTCCAGGGCGCCGGGGCGCCCGGTCAGGGCTGGACGGTGACGCTGGCCGATGGCAGCACCCCCGCCCCGGCCGGTCAGACGATGGATTTCACCGAGCCCGCCGCGGGCACCATCCAATTCGCCGATGGCGGGCAGGTGGAGTTCAGCGGGATCGAACGCATCAGCTGGTAACGGTGGGGCGGCGCCCCCCGGGCAACCCGCCCGATCAATCCGCGAATTGCCCCGCCGCGACGATCAATGGCCGCAGCCGGGCGATCTCCTCGGCTAGGAAGCGCGTATGGTGTTGCGGGCTGACCTCGGCCTCGGCGGCCACTGTGGTCAATGTCTCGGCATAGCGCGCCCGCAGGCGTTCCTCGCGCAGGGCCGCGCGCATGGCCTGGGCCAGCCGGGCCTGGATGTCCACCGGCGTGCCGGCGGCGGCGTAAAGCCCGTGCCAGGCGGACATGATGAGGTCCACGCCCTGTTCGCGCGTGGTGGGCAGGTCAAGGCCGGGGATGCGCTCGGGCAGGGTGACGGCGTAGCCCTTGATGCGGTTGTCACGCACGAAGGGGGCCGTGACCTTCGCCTGGTCTCAGCT
>CANHTE010000139.1 GCA_947462945.1 Acetobacteraceae bacterium | reverse complement strand
TCATCGGCGTGCCGGTGCTGATTGCCGCACTTACCATCTGCCAGGAATTCCCTCGCTCCCGCTGGGTCGCCGCCCTGCTTTCGGGCCGCGATCCCGGCTCGGCCTGAAACAATCCCCGCCTGAACTCAGCCCCGCCTGCACCAATAACGAGGATCTCATGGCCAAATCCCCCAAGCGCGAACCGCTCCTGATTGACCTCGGCCTGCAAGGTGGCGGCAGCCACGGCGCCTTCACCTGGGGCGTGCTCGACCGGCTGCTGGAGGAGCAATGGCTGAGCATCGAGGCGATTTCCGGCACCTCGGCCGGCGCCATGAATGCCGCCGTGCTGGCGCATGGCCATGCCGCCGGCGGAGCGCAAGGCGCGCGCGAGGCCCTGGAGAATTTCTGGCGCAGCGTCTCCCGCGCCGCCGCCTTCAGCCCGCTGAAGCGCGGGCCGCTCGATGTGATGATGGATCGCTGGACGCTGGATTCCTCACCCGCCTATGTGGCGATGGACATCATGTCCCGCATCTTCTCGCCCTATGACATGCCGCTGGGCGGGGGCAAGAATCCGCTGGAGGAGATCCTTGCGCAGAACCTGGATTTTGGCCGGCTGGCAGAAGCGCCGATCAAGCTGTTTCTGACGGCCACCAATGTGCGCACCGGGCGTGGCCGGGTGTTTCGCAATGCGGAAATCTCACCTGCGGTGCTCATGGCCTCTGCCTGCCTGCCACAGATGTTCCAGGCGGTCGAAATTGAGGGCGATGGCTATTGGGATGGCGGCTTTGCCGGCAATCCCACCATGTCCCCGCTGATCCAGGAATGCACCTCCGATGACACCATCCTGGTGGGCATCAACCCGGTGGAGCGGCCCGGCATCCCGCGCTCGGCGCGCGACATTCTCAATCGCCTGAACGAGGTCTCCTTCAACGCCGTGCTGCTGAAGGAACTGGAGATGATGGCCATGCTGCGGCGCGGCGCCACTCGCATCGGCGATGTCGAGGCCGAGCACTGGGCGCGCATGCGCATCCACCTGGTGCGGTCCGACAAGGTGACGGAACTGGGCGCTTCCTCCAAGCTCAATGCCGAATGGCCCTTCCTGACCATGCTTCGCGATGAGGGGCGACGCGCCATGGAGGCCTTTTTGGCCGAACGCGCCGATGATCTGGGCAAGCGCTCCACCCTCGATATTGACCGCCTGCTGAACGCGGTTTGACGCCATGGGTTTGCTGGGCATCCTGCTGGGGCTTGCTTCCCTGATCTTCCTGGCCTTCCGGGGCTGGAGCATCCTGCTGCTGGCGCCCCTCGCTGCCCTGGTCGCGGCGGCATTTGCGGGTGAGCCGCTGCTGGCCCATTGGACGCAGACCTTCATGGGAAGTGCCGCGAATTTCGTCGCTGCCTTCTTCCCGTTGTTTTTGCTGGGTGCCTTGTTTGGCAAGCTGATGGAGGATAGCGGCGCGGTTGCCGCCATTGCGCGCTGGATGACGGTGAAGCTTGGGCCGCAGCGCGCCATCCTCTCCGTCGTGCTGGCCGGCGCTGCCGTGACCTATGGCGGCGTCAGCCTGTTTGTCGCCATCTTCGTGCTGGTGCCCATGGCGATGGCCCTGTTCCGCGAGGCCGGCATTCCGCGCCGCCTGATGCCGGCCGCCATCGCGCTCGGCACCATGACCTTCACCATGTCCGCGGCCCCCGGCACGCCCGCCATCCAGAACGCGATCCCGATGCCCTTTTTCGGCACCACGCCCTTCGCCGCGCCGGGGCTTGGCATCATCGCTTCGGCCATCATGCTGGGCTTCGGGCTGTGGTGGCTGCAACGGGCCGCCCGCCGTGCAGAGGTGGCTGGCGAGGGCTTCGGCGATGACACCCCCGCCCCGGTGGATGCCGCCGCAGATGATCCGGTGATTCGCGAGCGCGCCTCCACTGCCCGGGAGTTCGACCCGGCCGAGATGCATCGCAGCCAGCCCGCCACGGCGGAGCTGCCCATCCTGATCGCGGCCCTGCCGCTTTTCGTGGTGGTGGGCGTGAACCTGATCATGTCCGCGCTGGTGCTGCCGAATATGAACGTCGCCTTCCTTGCAGAACCGCGCTGGGGCGGCACCAGCCTGCCCGCCGTCGCGGGCGTCTGGTCTGTCGCGGTGGCGCTTCTGGCGGCCATCCTGGTGCTGGTGGCGACCAGCTTCCCCCGCATCCCCTCGCTGCGCGCCACGATGGATGCGGGGGCGAATGCCTCGGTGCTGCCGATTTTCGCGGTCGCCTCACTGGTGGGGTTTGGCGCGGTGGTGGCGGCCATGCCGGCCTTTGCCATGGTGCGTGAATGGGTGCTGGGGATTGGCGGCGGGCCGCTGGTATCGTTGGCCGTGGCCACCAATGTGCTGGCCGCGCTGACCGGCTCGGCCTCGGGCGGGTTGACCATCGCGCTGGAGGCGCTGGGCCCGACCTATATGGCGCTCGCGGCCCAGCAGGGGATTGATCCGGGTCTGCTGCATCGCGTCGCGGTGATCGGCGCGGGCACGCTGGACAGCCTGCCCCATAATGGCGCGGTGGTGACGCTGCTGGCGGTGTGTGGCGTCACGCATCGCCAGGGCTATCTGCATATCGTCATGGCCTGCATCGTCGGCGCCCTGGTGGCCCTGGCGGCCGTGATCCTGCTGGGGAGCGTTTTGGGCTCCTTTTGAGGGGGTATCCAACGCCCCGGACCTTGTCCGGATTTTGCGCCAAACCTCGTCAGGTTCATCAGTGGAACTCCTTCCCGATCGGGTGTCGGAAAGGCGTATGTCGCTCGTTCATCCCGTCCTGATCGCTGGCGCCGGCCCTGTCGGCCTCGTCGCCGCCGCTGCCCTGGTCCGGGCCGGCACTCCCGTGCAGGTGCTGGAAGCGGGTCCGGGCATTTTCGAGGATATGCGCGGCGAGGCGGATGAAGCCCTGCTGGACCGCTATGATCGCCAGCGGCGCGGCGTCACCGAGGAGGTGGTTCAGCGGCAGACCATCCAGAACAAAAAGAAGCTGGAAGCCGTAACGCCAGAGGACCAGGCGGATTTCCAATTCCGCATGGCGCATGCGGCCGGCTGAAATCGCCTGAAACGGCGCCTGTGGCTGGCCTTCAGCCCAGCTGCCCCCGAACCCGGTGCACGGCGTTGTTCAGATAGCCGCGCGGATTCCAGAGGGGCTCCAGCGGTTGGGAATTCCCGACCACATCAGTGGCGCGGGCCATGATCTCCACTTCGCCCCTGCCTGGGAGCAGGGTGAAGGCGGTGAAGCGCCGCCAGGCCCAAGGCCCGGCGCCCTCATCCAGCTTCGCGCCCTGCCATGTGGCGCCGCCATTGGAGGAGACCTCCACATGCGCCACGGGAATAGCCCCGCTCCAGGCAAAGCCGCTGATGAGGAGCGGTCCACTGGCGTGAAAGCCCGCGGCCGGCTCGGTGATGAGGCTTTTCACCGGCATGTCGGTGATCACGTCGAACGCAGCGGGGTCCAATGCGTCACCGGGCCGCACGGGGTGGCGCGGCAGGCGGTAGTCCAGGCCGGTCATCTTCGCGCCGTCATGCTCGTGGTCGAGCACCGTCAGGCGGGCCAGCCATTTCTGCCAGGCGGAGCCCGGATAGCCCGGCGCGACAATGCGCAGCGGGAAGCCATGCAGAGGGTCAAGCGGGGCGCCATTCATGCCGAAGGCCAGCAATGTCTCGGGCGCCAGCGCCTTCGCGAGGGGCAGCCCGCGGGAGAGGGCCGGCTGGCCGGGCGCGCCGATGACGTGGTCGGGGCTTTCATGCGCCAGATAGACCGCGCCGGTCTCCAGGCCGGCATAAGCCAACAGATCGGCCAGGCGGATGCCGGTCCAGTGGGCACAGCCCACCGCGCCATGGCCCCAGGCCAGGCCTGGCACCGCGGGTGTAAGCGCGCTGCGGCCATTGCCCGCGCATTCCAGCACCGCTGTGACCTCCACCACCGGAAACTGCGCCCGGAGCTGATTCAGGCTCAGGCTGAGCGGCTGCCGGACAAGGCCGGCGAGCTCCAGGCGCCAATCCTCACCGGCGTTGCGCGGCGGTTCAGGCAGGGTGCCGTTGTTCCGCACGAAGAACAGCGTGGCAGGGGTCAAGGATGCGCGCAGCAGATGGAGGGGCGTTTCCTGATTGAGCGCAGGGTCCGCAAGGCTTGTCAGCTCAGGTTTGGGCGTACCAATGCCATCCTGTCGCAGCATGGGGTGGGTCTCCAGAGGGGACACGCGCCCCAAGCTATTCACGCTGGACGGCGACTTGCAAGATTTTCCGGCTGAACCGCTGGTCATTCCATGCGGTATTGCCTGGCGCGCCGACGGTGGCGGAGCAGGGCTTCGCGAGTTTCCGCGCCGGGGCCTGGAACGGGATTGCCGCACCGGCGGTCCCGCCGGTGGCCGCCATCACCCGCATGGCGGAAATCCTGGGCACCGCCTGCGCCGATGCCGCCTTTCCGGCGGCGCCGGAGCGGATGGGCACGGTTCTGGTCTGCTCCACGGCCTCAGAATTCCGCGCAGCGATGGAGCGCGACGGGCCATCATGGGCGGAATTGGTGCAGGTGGCAGGGATCAGGCTGGAGCAGCACATGCGCCTGGGCGCCCAGGCATTTCGGATGCTTGTCGCGGCCCTTTGTCACTTGCAGGCCCTGGTGCCGCAACGATCCGGAGCGCATCCCCCCCCGGCTTATCTTCGTGCGAGAAAGCCCATCGCCTGCTTCACCTCGGCGAGGATGGGGTTGGCGATGGCCTCGGCCTTTTCAGCGCCACGGCGCAGCGCGGCATCGAGCGAGGCGGTATCCTCCAGCAGGCGCAGCATCTCCGCGCGGATGGGCGCCAGATGCCCCACCAGCGCCTCGGTCAACACCTCCTTGAAGCTGCCGAATCCCTGGCCCTCATGCTCGCGCAGGACGTTCTCCGGCAGGGTGCCGGTGATGGCGGCGAGGATGCCGACCAAGTTCCGCGCCTCGGCCCGGCCTTCCAGTTGCAGCATATGGCCGGGGATGGGCTCGGCATCGGTGCGGGCGCGGCGGATTTTCAGCGCGATGGTGTCGTTGTCGTCATTCAGGTTGATGCGTGACTGGTCCGAGGGGTCGGATTTGCTCATCTTCTTCGTGCCGTCGCGCAGGCTCATCACCCGGGCGGCGACGCCCAGGATATGCGGCTCGATGCGGGGAAAGAGCTTCACGCTGTAGTCGTGGTTGAATTTCTCGGCGATGTCGTTCGCCAGTTCCAGATGCTGGCGCTGGTCATCCCCCACCGGCACGCTGGTCGCCTTATAGACCAGGATGTCGGCCGCCATGAGGTTGGGATAGACGTAGAGGCCGGCGCTTGCGGCCTCACGGTCCTTGCCGGCCTTGTCC
>CANHTE010000138.1 GCA_947462945.1 Acetobacteraceae bacterium | reverse complement strand
GGAATAGAGGCTCAGCACGCGCTCCTGCGCGCGCAGCACGGATGGGGCGGTGAGCGCTGCGGTGGTGGCCAAGATGAGGTTCCGGCGATTCATGAGCGTTCCTGCGCGGTGGTTGTTGCGGAAACTCCTACCCCAATTGCGAACCACTCGCAAGTGAGTTGCGAAAGATTCGCAATTGACCTCTCCACAGATCACCAAACCAACCTAACCATATGTAATAATGACGAATAACTGGGGTCTGGGGCCCCCGGAGGCCCTTGCCTAACCCCCCCCGCCGTCACCGCTTGATCATCGCCTCCAGCGTCTCCAGCCGGTCAGCCTCGGCCGCCGGCTTGTCGCGGCGGAGGCGGGCGATGCGCGGGAAACGGAGCGCCACGCCGGATTTATGGCGCGGGGAATATTGCGCGGCGTCGAACTCGACCTCCAGTACCAGGGCCTTTTCCACTTCGCGCACGGGGCCGAAGCGGGCGGTGGTGTGGTCCCGAATCCACTTGTCCAGGAAGGCCAGTTCCGCGTCGGTATAGCCGGAATAGGCCTTGCCGATGGGCACCAGTTCCTCGTCTCCCTCGGGGCCGCGCCACAGGCCGAAGGTATAATCCGAGTAGAAGCTGCTGCGCTTGCCGTGGCCGCGCTGGGCATACATCAGCACGGCGTCCACGTTCTGCGGCTCCCGCTTCCATTTCCACCAGGGGCCTTTCACGCGGCCGGGCGAATAGATGCTGTCGGCGCGCTTGAGCATCAGCCCCTCGATGGAGGCAGCGCGGGTGCCGGCGCGGATTTCGGCCAGTTCCTCCATGCTGGTGAAGGCGATCAAGGGCGAGAGGTCCATCCGCGAGGGTGCCTCCCGCGCGAACCAGGCCTCCAGCCGGGCGCGGCGGGCGTCGAAGGGCAAGGCGCGCAAATCCTCCTCGCCGTCGAACAACAGGTCATAGAGGCGCACATGGGCCGGGTGCTCACGCAGCATCCTGGCGGAGACGACCTTGCGGTTCAGCCGCGGCTGAAGGTCACTGAAGGGCGCCACTTCGGCATCGCGCAGCACCAGCAATTCGCCGTCCGCCACGCCATGGAACTGCATGGCGGCAAGGATATCGGGGAAGGTGTTGGAAATATCCTCGCCCGAGCGGGACCAGAGGCGCGCGCCGCCCGGCCCCGCGGTGAGC
The DNA here is from genome assembly GCA_947462945.1 of Acetobacteraceae bacterium. Lineage (GTDB taxonomy): Bacteria > Pseudomonadota > Alphaproteobacteria > Acetobacterales > Acetobacteraceae > Roseococcus. Next base: position 4,177 of record CANHTE010000138.1, on the reverse strand, counting down.
TGCACGCGGATGCCATCCCATTTCCACTCCGCCCGCCAATCCGGCGCATTCAGCCGGGCAAAATCAGCCTCCTCCAGGGGATGGGCGAGCATGAGGGGGCGGAACACAGGCGCGCCATTGGGGTCCGGGCGCGGCCCCTTCCCCTCCAGCCAGGCAAAGATGGGCACATAGGGCGATGCCACGCCGTGCCAGACCTCCTCGATTTCGCCGACATCCACCTCTGCCCATTCCGCCAAGGCGGATTTGGCCAGGCGCCCGGAAGCGCCCACGCGCAAGCCCCCGGTGATGAGCTTGATCAACGCCAGCCGCGCCCCGGAATCCAATGCATTCAGCCAGCCGGTGATAATGCCAGGCAGGGCGGATTTGGGCACCGTCTCCAGCGTCTCGATCACCTCGGCCAGGCCAGGGGGCGGGGCGTTGCTGCCGGAATCCTCGGGCCAGAGCAGGGCGATGGTCTCGGCCAGATCGCCCACATAATCATAGCTGAGGGCGAAAAGCGTGGGGTCCGTGCGCTCGGCGATCAGCTCCCGCAGCAGGCCGGGCTTGGCGGCGCGGAACACCAATTCGCCCGCCAGGGCCGCGAGGCCGATGCCACGATCCGGGTCGGGCTGGCTGGCGAACCATTGCCGCAGCAAGGCGACCTTGCCATTTCGGCCGGGCGTGAAGACCAGGCGCTCCAGCAATTCCGCGAAGGCGGCAAGGGTTGAGGCAGGCTCGCTCACTCCTCCTCCCCCTCCCCGCGCCCAACAAGGTTCAGCGCCCGGCCACGAATCCCGCGCTGGCCCAGGGCATGGATCAGCGCTTCCTCCCGCCCATGCGTCACCCAGACTTCCTGGGCCTGGACCTCGGTGCAGGTGGCCAGGAGTTCCGGCCAATCGGCGTGGTCGCTGATCACCATAGGCAGTTCCACGCCCCCCTGGCGGGCGCGCTGCCGCACCCGCATCCAACCCGAGGCCAGGCAGGGAATGGGCTCCGCCAACCGCCGCGCCCAGCGATCCGCAATGGCCGAGGGAGGCGCCAGCACGATGGCGCCCACCAGCTTTTCCTTCGCTGCGACCGTGGCCGGCACCAGCGGGCCAAGCCTCACGCCCCATTCCTCATACAGGGTGCACAGCTTCATCAGGGCGCCATGCACGGGGATGGGCGCATCCCACCCCCCTTCACGCAGCAACGAGATCAGGCGCTGCGCCTTGCCCAGCGCATAGCAGCCGATGACATGCGTGCGCTCCGGGAACAGCGCCACGCTGCGCAGCAGCCGCGCGATCTCCTGCCCCGCCGGGGGGTGGGTGAAGACCGGCAGCGCGAAGGTGGCCTCGGTGATGAAGACGTCGCAGCGCTCGGGCTCGAAGGGCGCGCAGGTGGCATCGGCGCGGCGCTTGTAATCACCACTCACCACGGCGCGGGAGCCCTGCCACTCCAGGCAGACCTGTGCCGAGCCCAGCACATGCCCGGCCGGGCGCAGCCAGAGCCGAACGCCATTGATGGTCAGGCTTTCGCCATATCGCAGCGCCTGCTGGGTGGTCCCGGCGCGGTCCTCACCCATCCGGGCGCGCATGATGGCGAGTGTCTCGCCCGTGGCGAGGACATGGGCGTGGCCCGGGCGCGCATGGTCGCTATGGCCGTGGGTGATGACGGCGCGATCCACGGCACGCAGCGGGTCCACGAAAAAGCCGCCAGGCTCACAAAACAATCCCTCGGGCGTCACGCGCAGCCAAGTTTCCGGGTGGGGGGGCATGGTGTCCTTCACGCGCCAATCAGCACCCTCTATAGCTGGTGACAAATGAGAACAATGCCAGAACCATTTACCCGCTGGTTCGCCGGGCGCGGCTGGGCGCCGCGGGCGCATCAGCTGGACATGCTGGCTGCGGCACGCGCCGGCCAATCCGCGCTGCTGATCGCGCCCACGGGTGGCGGCAAGACGCTGGCGGGCTTTCTGCCCTCCCTCATCGGGCTGCATGAGGCGCCGCGCAAGGGGCTGCACACCCTCTACATATCGCCGCTCAAGGCGCTGGCGGTGGATATCGCACGCAATCTGGAGGCGCCGATCAGCGAGATGGGGCTTGCCATCCGCGTCGAGACCCGGACGGGTGACACGCCGGCCAATCGCCGTGCCCGCCAACGCGAGAGGCCGCCGAACATCCTGCTCACCACTCCGGAAAGCCTCACCCTTCTGCTCTCCCTGCCCGATGCCGCGACGTTTTTCGGCGATCTGGAGGCCGTCGTGGTGGATGAGGCGCATGCCCTGGCCGGCACCAAGCGGGGCGACCAGCTTTCCCTCGCTCTCTCCCGCATCTCGGCGCTGGCGCCGAAATCGCGGCGCATCGGGCTCTCCGCCACGGTGAACCACCCTGAGGCCTTGCGCGCCTGGCTATCCCCCACCGCGCGGGCCGGGGATGTGGCGCTGATCCGTGCCGAGGCGGGTGCCGCCCCCTTGCTGGGCGTGCAATTGCCGGCTGGGCGCCTGCCCTGGGGCGGCCATATGGGCCTGGCTTCCGCGCCGGAAATCCTGGAGCGCATCGCGGCCTCACGCGTCACCATCGTCTTTGTGAACACCCGCGCCCAGTCGGAGCTGATCTTTGCCGCCCTTTGGAAGATCAATGAGGATTCCCTGCCCATCGCGCTGCATCACGGCAGCCTGACCGTCGAGCAGCGCCGCAAGGTGGAGGCCGCGATGGCGGCCGGAAAGCTGCGCGGCGTGGTCGCCACCTCCTCGCTCGATCTCGGCATTGACTGGGGCGATGTGGACCAGGTGATCCAGGTGGGCGCGCCCAAGGGCGTATCCCGCCTGTTGCAGCGCGTAGGCCGCGCCAATCACCGCATGGATGAGGCGAGTGCCGCCCTGCTGGTCCCCGCCAATCGCTTCGAAGTCATCGAATGCGCGGCCGCGCTGGAAAGCATCGCGGCGGGCGAATTGGATGGCGAGGCACCCAGGCCGGGCGGGTTGGATGTGCTGGCGCAGCATATCCTTGCCATGGCCTGCCACGCCCCCTTTTTGCCGGATGATCTCTATGCGGAAGTCACGCGCTCCGGCGCCTATGCCGAACTCACCCGCGCTGATTTCGACGATGTGCTGCGATTTGTCGAAGATGGCGGCTATGCGCTGGCGAGTTATGACCGCTGGCGCCGGCTGTTCCGCGATTCTGAAGGCCTCGTGCATGTGCGCGGCACCGCCGTGGCGCGGCAATTGCGCCTGAACCTCGGTACCATCGTCGAATTGCCGCTGATGAAGCTGAAGCTGCGCGGCGGCCCCATGCTGGGCGAGGTGGAGGAGTGGTTCATCTCCACCCTCACGCCCGGTGATACCTTTCGCTTCGCCGGCGAAGTCCTGCGCTATGAGGGCATGTCCGGTGTCACGGCCGAGGTCTCACGCGGGGGGGAGGGCGAGCCGCGCGTGCCGACCTATGGCGGCGCCCGCATGCCGCTTTCCACCCATCTGGCCGAGCGTGTGCGCGGCATTCTGAGCGAGCCGACGCATTGGGCCATGCTGCCCGAAAGCGTCCAGGAATGGTTGCAGATGCAGCGGCTGAAAAGCGAATTGCCCAGCGCCACCGGCCTGCTGGTGGAGACCTTCCCGCGTGGCGGCAAATGGTTCCTGGTGGCTTATTGCTTTGAGGGGCGGCAGGCGCACCAGACGCTGGGCATGCTGGCCACGCGGCGGATGGAGCGGCTGGGCTGGGGGCCACTCGGCTTTGTCGCCACCGACTATATCCTCGCTTGCTGGATGGCCTTCGAACCAGGGGATGCGGCGGAACTCTTCGTCGAGGATTTGCTGGGTGAGGATCTGGAGGATTGGATCGCGGAAAGCTCCATGCTGCGCCGGACCTTTCGCAACATCGCCACCATTGCCGGCCTGCTGGAGAAGCATCATCCCGGCCAGGAAAAGAACCGCAAGCAGATGAGCGTGAATTCGGACCTGATCTATGACGTGCTGCGCAAGCATGAGCCGGACCACATCCTGCTGCGCGCAACCCGCGCCGAGGCCGCCTTCGGCCTGACCGATGTGCACCGCATCGGCAGCATGCTGGCCCGCGCCAAGGGGCAGATCCGGCACCGGCGGCTGGAGCACGTCTCGCCCTTGGCGGTGCCGGCCATGCTGGAAATCGGCCGGGAATGGGTGGCGGGCAATGCCGAGGATGCACTGCTGGCCGAAGCCGCCTCCCTGGTCTCCGACGCCACG
>CANHTE010000137.1 GCA_947462945.1 Acetobacteraceae bacterium | reverse complement strand
GGCGAACGGTCAAAAATCTGCCTGAATCGACAGTAAAATCAATGACTTGATGAATCTGGCGTAGGAAAAGGAGCTGCTACCAAACCGTCTCTGGCGCGCATGCGGCGTGCCTGATCCGCGCGATCCATGCGAGAACAGCCAGAGGCTCGGTGACACCGCGAGGCGTGGCGCGGCTGATCCACTTGCGTGACGACCCGGCCGACACGCAGTGCGTGGATTTCATCCCCCTCGGGGAAGAGCAAGGCTGCGACAACCTTTGTCGCGGCTTCCGATTGATCCGGCATCGGAATCAAGGAGTGGCCGCATTAGGGCGATCGAGAAACATGTTGTGCGGCCGCAATCCGTGCACCTACCCTCCGCCCGCCGATCGCGTGACCAGACGCTCGCGACGCCACGCTTGGGGGGGGTAAATGGCTGGGTCTCTGACGAGCGCTGCTGTGCGGTCCTACACGGAGAGGGGCTATGTCTCTCCGCTAAGCGCCTTCTCGAACGCGGAGGCGGCTTCCCTGCTGGCACGGCTGCGCGATACCGAGGCGCGCTGTGGCGGCAGGCTCGAAGGCCGGATGAACCAGAAGCCGCATCTGCTCTTTCCCTGGATCCATGATGTGGTGCGCGACGCCCGCGTGCTGGATGCGGTGGAGAGTGTCATCGGGCCGGGCATCCTCTGCTGGGGCAGCCAGTTCTTCATGAAGGGCGCGCACGACCCGGCCTATGTCTCCTGGCATCAGGACGGCACCTATTGGGGGCTTTCCAGCCCCGACGTCGTCACGGCCTGGATCGCCTTCACGCCAAGCGTCCCGCAGAGCGGCAATATGCGGGTCGTGCCCGGCACGCATCGCAGCCAGGTGCCGCACACCGATACCTTTGCGAAGGAAAACCTGCTCTCACGCGGGCAGGAAGTGGCCGTGCAGGTCAACGAGGCCGACGCCGTGGACATCACCCTCCAGCCCGGGGAGATGAGCCTGCATCACGTGCTGATCGTGCATGGATCCGAGCCCAACCGCGCGGATTGGCCGCGCATCGGCTTCGCCATCCGTTATGTGCCCACCCATGTGCGCCAGCTCAGCGGTGAGAAGGACAGCGCGCTGCTGGTGCGCGGCGAAGACCGCTTCCACCATTTCGAGCACGAGACGCCGCCCGAAGGTGACCTGCATTCCGACGCGGTCGCGCGACACAAGGCGATCCTCGACCGCCAGCTCGCGATCTTGTACCGCGGCGCGGCCGAGGGCGGAAAACTCGGCAGCACCGTGACGCAGGCCTGACGAGGGCTCAGGCCTTGGCCAAACGGCGGCAAGGCCCGTGACGACCCCGGCAAGCCCGGCCCTGCACCGAACGTGCGAGCTCAAGCCAAGCGTTACATCCGCGTAGCGCTGCGCCGCTCCACCTCCGAGCCCGCGCAGCTTGCAGCACGATCGAGATCACGCCCGTCCTGCTGGTGATGCGCGCGGTGCTCGGCGTCATAACCCAGGTCCCGGCCGTATCGCTCTCCCCGCCCGAGCTCGTCATGGGGCGTGGAGCGCAGCGAGAGGCCAGGCCACCTCTCCAAGTGGCGGCCGCAGGTTGGGGTGTCACGCCGCGGGGCAGCGTCCTGGGCACAACGATGATCCTGGCGCGCGAATTTTCTCCTTTCCACACGGCGCGGTTTTCGTGAATAAAGGTTCACACAAAAAACACTTCGGAGGTTCGTCACATGACTCAGTCATCCACCGTGATCCCGCGCCGCCTTGCGCTGGGGATGGGGGCCGCCGCCCTCGCGGGAACCGCTCAGGCGCAGGGCTCCCGCTGGCCCGAGCGGCCAGTGACGATGGTGGTGGGTTTCCCCCCCGGCGGGCAGACCGATTTTGCCGCGCGCATGCTGCAGGCGCCCCTCGCCGCGGCGCTTGCGCAGCCGGTGCCGATCGACAACCGCGCCGGCGCCGGCGGCAACATCGCGGGCGAACAGGTGCTGCGCGCCCGGCCGGACGGTTACACCTTGCTGGCGGGCAATGTCGGAAGCTTCGTGCTGAACCCCTTCACCATGCCGGGCATGACCTTCGACCCGATGGAGATGACGCCGATCGGCCTCATGCTCTCCTCGCCGCTGCTGCTGGCGGTGCACGCCTCACTGCCGGTGCGGACCTTCCAGGAATGGCGCGAATGGGTGGCGCGCAGCCAGCCCCGCGGCATCGACATGGCGACGACGAGCGCTGGCGGCATTGTCCATGGCGCGTCCGAGAAGCTGCGCTCCCGCCTCGGCAATCCCGAGATCACCATGGTGCATTACCGCGGCAGTGGCCCGGCGCTGCAGGATTTCATCGGCAACCGTTTCCCGACCATGTTCGACGCACCATCGTTGCTGCACCCCTTCGTCGAGTCCGGCCAGGTGCGCCCGATCATGGTGACGTCCAACCGCCGCAACCCCGCCTTCCCGAACGTGCCGACCGCGGCCGAATCGGGCCTCCCCGACTTCATCGTTTCCGCCTGGATCGGCCTGTTTGGTCCGCGTGGCCTGCCGAATGACATCGTGGTTCGCGCCAATGCCGCGCTGAACGAGGCCTGCCGCGACCCCACGGCGCGCGAGCGGATTGCCGCTCGGGGCGATGAAATCGGCGGCGGCACGGTGGAGGAGTTCGCTTCCATGGTCCGGCGTGAGCATGCCGAATGGGGAGCGGTTGTCCGCGCCGCCAACATTCGCGCGGAGTAGCGGAGGATAGGTCGGGCGCGCCTGTTTTTTTCGTATGGCGATCTCTGCATCCTCGCTGACCGCTGAGTTGGGTGGGATGCGAATGTTCGCGGTAGCAGACGGTCAGGCCGTTATCAACGCGGGATCAGGAGCATCCGTACAACGGAGGCAAGGCTGCTCCTGGGCCCTGCCTGACAGCTGAGGCCGCTCACGCCTGAGAGCGCAGCCAACTCAGGAGCGCGGATGCCCGTGGATCGGCCTCGATCGGGCCGGGGCTGAGCAAGTAGTATCCGGATCCGTCCTCCACGAAGCCGACGGGAGCAACCAAGGTTCCGGCCTCCACCTCCCCCCGTACCAATGCCCACGGGCCGATCGCGACGCCCAGACCGGCGGAGGCCGCCTGGAGGCTGAAGTAGAAATGCTCGAACCACTGCCCGCGCCCGAGCGCCACCGCCGTGCTGGAGAGATCCGCCCATCGCGACCAAGCGTCGGGCCGCGTCCGCGTGTGCAGCAACGTCCGATCTGCCAGGAAGCCACTTGCGTCCGCAATGTCCGCGCCGTGGGTGGGGGCTGCAACGGCCGGCGCGCATACCGGGCCGACGCGCTCGGCCATGAAGGGGACCGCCTCCACCCCGTCCGGGAAGGGGAAGTCGTTGCGCCGGATCGCGAGATCGATCCCCTCGCGCGCGAACGGGACGGCTCCGCCTCCCGCGGCGAGGTGAAGGGCCGCATCAGGGTGGGCGGCCTGAAAGGCCGGCAGGCGCGGGATGAGCCAGCGCATGAGGAGCGTCGGCTCGCAGGACAGCACGAGCGGCGCGGCCGTCGCCGCGCGCTTCCGCAGCTCCCGCGTGGCGGCCGCGATCCCTGCGAAGGCGTCCGCCACGGCCGCGTGTAGGCGGGCACCGGAAGCGGTGAGGTACACCCGGCGGCTGCGGCGCTCGAACAAGGGTATGCCGAGATCGTCCTCGAGGGCCCTCACCGCACGGCTTACTGCGCCGTGGGTGAGGTGGAGCTCGTCGGCAGCGCGCGAGAAGCTCTCGAGCCTGGCCGCGGCCTCGAAGCAGCGTAGAGCTCCGAGCGGCGGCAGGCGCGCCGTCCCCATCTGTGATCCAGGCTCACCGTAACTGTCAGAACTCATCGTTATTCGCCCCCGATTGCCAAAGATATATTGTTATCACAAATAGAGTACGGATGGCATGTGTGAACAGACTGCACAAAATTGGAGGTGTAGCGCGCGTCGGCATCATCGCGGACGACTTGACCAGTGCGGCCGACGGCGGAGCGCCTTTCGCCCGCGCCGGGCACCGGGTCCTCGTCGGCTTCGGCAGCGGCGCGCCGCCGTCGGTGCAAGGGGGTGACGTGGTCGCGCTCGACCTGGACTCCCGTGCCGGGGGCGCGGCCGCGGCATCGGCGCTCGCCGCAGAGGCGGGCCTAAGGCTCCGCCGCGTGCCACTCCTCATCAAGACGGTGGACTCGACGCTCCGCGGGCACGTGGGCGCTGAGGTCGCGGCGGTGTTGCTCGCCTCCGGACGGCGGGTCGCGCTCGTCGCGCCAGCGTTCCCGGCGGCGGGCCGTACAACGCGGGACGGTATGCAGCTCGTCGACGGCGTTCCGGTCCACCGCACCGCCTTCGCCCACGACCCGCGCCATCCCGTAAGCGGGAGCCGGGTCGCGGATCTCTTCCTGGGCGCGGGGCTTGAGCCCGTAGCCGAGCTCGCCGGAGCCGACGTCCGGGACCAGGGCCGAGTGCGGACGGCGCTCGCTGCGGCACGGGTGGTGGTGGCCGACGCAGGCACTGACGCCGATCTCGACGCACTTGTGGCCAGCGCGATTGAGGACGAAGGGGTGCTGTGGATCGGCTCGCCCGGGATTGCGCAGGCGCTCGCGCGGGCGAGCCCTGCGCGGCGGACAGCGCCTTCGGCGAGCGCACCCGACGCGCGCTCGCCTCTCGTCCTCGTGGGCAGCCTCCATCCCGCAAGCCGTGCCCAAGTCGGCGCCCTCGTCGAGACCCTGGGCGCGAGGCCGGTCGAGATCGATGCGGGACACGCGGCTTCTGATACCCGCGGGGCCGAGATTGAACGCGCTTGCGCCGTCTGCCGGGACGAGGCCGGGAGTGGGCGCCCCGTCGTCGTGCTTTCGGCGCCCGTCGGCGCCCCGGGTGCCGCGGGCGCCGTCGCGTCGGTGCTCGCCGAGGTTGGCCGACGCCTTGTGGCGGAGGGCTTGGTGGACGGCCTCGTCGCGACGGGCGGCGACACCGCGCGCGCGGCCGCACGGGCCCTCGGCGCAGAGGCCCTGCACCTCCTTCGGGAACCGGAGCCTGGCGTGGCGCTCGGCGAGATCGCCGGCCCCCACCCGCTCCCCGTCATCACCAAGGCCGGCGGCTTCGGCGACACCGGCGCTTTGGTCCGGCTCTGCGCGGCCTTGCAGGGCCTCACCCTGCCAGCATCGGAGGAGGCGCAGCCCGCATGAGACCCGCACCCATCGGCATCACCATGGGCGACCCCGCCGGCATCGGTCCGGAGATCGTCGCCAAGCTCTTTGCTGACGGCCCACTCCCAGCGCCCTCTGTCGTGGTCGGCGACGAGGGGACGATGCGGCGGGCGACCGCGCTCGTGGGCGCGGCGGGCCGCCTCGCCGTGCGCGGCATCGGCCATCCGGACGAGGCCGTGTGCGCTCCCGGTGTTATGAGCGTGCT